>NZ_DJTK01000073.1:19168-63565 GCF_002438225.1 Pseudomonas sp. UBA6310
CCACGCGCGGGTCGGTGGTGTAGACGCCGTCGACGTCGGTATAGATCTGGCACTCGTCGGCCTTCAGCGCGGCCGCCAGGGCGACGCCGGTGGTGTCCGAACCGCCGCGACCGAGGGTCGTGATGTTGCCCTGCTCGTCGACGCCCTGGAAACCGGCGACCACCACCACGCGGCCGGCCTTCAGCTCGGCCCGCAGCTTGCGATCGTCGATCTGCAGGATGCGCGCCTTGTTGAAGGCGCTGTCCGTGAGGATGCGCACCTGGTTGCCGGTATAGGACACCGCCGGCACGCCGCGCTTGTTCAGCGCCATGGCCAGCAGGGCGATGGTCACCTGCTCGCCGGTGGAGATCATCACGTCCAGCTCGCGTGCGTGCGGCTGCTCGTCGATCTGCTTCGCCAGCGCGATCAGGCGGTTGGTTTCACCGCTCATGGCCGAGACCACGACGACGATGTCGTCGCCGTTCTCGCGGAATTTCTTGACCTTCTCGGCCACCTGCTCGATACGCTCGACGGTGCCGACGGAGGTGCCCCCAAATTTCTGTACGATCAAAGCCATTTCAAAAGCCGCCTAAGCCCGCGAAGGGCGCCCATTAAACATACAACCCCAACCACTGCCAAGGCCTGCACGGCGCCGATACCCGATCGGCGCCGGCAGTCACATCAGAGACTCTGTTCGACGAAGGTTTTCGCCAGCGCCAGTGCCTCGTCGAGTTTCGCCGGCTCGCTGCCGCCGCCTTGGGCCATGTCCGGACGACCGCCGCCCTTGCCGCCTACCGCCGCAGCGGCCTGCTTCATCAGTTCGCCGGCCTTCAGCTGGGCGGTCAGGTCGGCGGTGACGCCGGCCACCAGCACGACCTTGTCGTCGAGCACGCCGCCGAGCAGGATCAGCGCGCGCCCCAGCTTGTTCTTCAACTGGTCGACCAGCGCCAGCAGTGCCTTGCCGTCGAGCCCGTCGAGACGCGCGGAAAGCACCTTGACGCCCTTCACGTCCACCGCCGACCCAGCCAGGTCGTCGCCGGCGCTGCTCGCGGCCTTGGCCTTGAGCTGGGCGAGTTCCTTCTCCAGCTGGCGATTGCGCTCGAGCAGACCGGAGAGCTTGTCGATCAGGTTGTCGCGGCTGCCCTTGAGCAGGTTGGCGGCTTCCTTGAGCTGCTCCTCGGCGCCGTTCAGGTAGGCGAACGCAGCCGCTCCCGTTACCGCTTCGATGCGCCGCACGCCCGCCGCGGTGCCGCCTTCGCTGGTGATCTTGAACAGGCCGATATCGCCGGTGCGCGACACGTGGGTGCCACCGCACAGCTCGACGGAGAAACCGCCGCCCATGCTCAGCACGCGCACGCGATCGCCGTACTTCTCGCCGAACAGCGCCATGGCGCCCTTGGCCTTGGCGGTCTCGATGTCGGTCTCCTGCGTCTCGACCGCAGTGTTGGCGCGGATCTCGCGGTTGACGATGTCTTCCAGCGCTTTCAGTTGCTCGGGCTTGATCGCCTCGAAATGACTGAAGTCGAAGCGCAGGCGCTGGCTGTCGACCAGCGAACCCTTCTGCGACACGTGCTCGCCGAGCACCTGGCGCAGCGCCGCGTGCAGCAGGTGGGTCGCCGAGTGGTTGAGCGCCGTGGCCTGGCGCACCGAGGCGTCGACGGTGGCCTCGACGCTGGCACCGACGCTCAGCGAGCCGCTGTCGAGGATGCCGTGGTGAAGGAACGCGCCGCCAGCCTTGGTGGTGTCGCGCACGTCGAAACGCAGGCCTTCGCCGCTGAGGAAACCGGCATCGCCGATCTGGCCGCCGGACTCGGCGTAGAACGGCGTCTGGTCGAGCACGACCACGCCCTCCTCGCCCGCGTGCAGCTGCTCGACGGCCGCGCCGTCCTTGAACAGCGCCAGGACCTTGCCTTCGCCGGTGGTGCCCAGGTAGCCGGTGAAGCGCGTCTCGCCCTCCACCTTGACCAGCGCGTTGTAGTCCATGCCGAAGGCGCTGGAGGCACGGGCGCGCTTGCGCTGGGCGTCCATCTCGCGCTCGAAGCCTTCCTCGTCGAGGGTCAGCTCGCGCTCACGGGCGATGTCGCCGGTGAGGTCCATCGGGAAGCCGTAGGTGTCGTACAGCTTGAAGATGATTTCGCCGGGAATCACCGAGCCCTGCAGGTCGGCCAGGTCCTGTTCGAGGATCTTCAGGCCCTGCTCGAGGGTCTTGGCGAACTGTTCTTCCTCGGTTTTCAGCACGCGCTCGATGTGCGCCTGCTGCTGTTTCAGCTCGGGGAAGGCCTCGCCCATCTCGGCCACCAGCGCGGCGACGATGCGGTAGAAGAAGCTTCCGGTGGCACCCAGCTTGTTGCCGTGTCGGCAGGCGCGGCGGACGATGCGGCGCAGCACGTAGCCACGGCCTTCGTTGGAGGGCGTGACGCCGTCGGCGATGAGGAAGCCGCAGGAACGGATGTGGTCGGCGACCACCTTCAGCGAGGCCTGCTCTTCGTTGGCGCAGCCGATGGCCTGCGCGGAGGCGTTCAGCAGGTTCTGGAACAGGTCGATCTCGTAGTTCGAGTGCACGTGCTGGAGCACCGCGCTGATCCGTTCCAGGCCCATGCCGGTATCCACCGACGGCGCCGGCAACGGATGCAGCATGCCGTCCGCGGTCCGATTGAACTGCATGAAGACGTTGTTCCAGATCTCGATGTAGCGGTCGCCGTCCTCTTCAGGCGAGCCGGGCGGGCCGCCCCAGATGTCGGCACCGTGGTCGAAGAAGATCTCGGTGCACGGGCCGCAGGGACCGGTGTCGCCCATCGCCCAGAAGTTGTCCGACGCGTAAGGCGCGCCCTTGTTGTCGCCGATGCGGACCATGCGCTCTACCGGGACGCCGATGTCCTTGGTCCAGAGGTCGAAAGCCTCGTCGTCCGAGGCGTAGACGGTGACCCAGAGCTTTTCCTTGGGCAGGTTCAGCCATTTCTCGGAGGTCAGGAACTCCCAGGCGTAGCTGATCGCATCGCGCTTGAAATAGTCGCCGAAGCTGAAGTTGCCGAGCATCTCGAAGAAGGTGTGGTGACGCGCGGTGTAGCCGACGTTTTCCAGGTCGTTGTGTTTGCCGCCGGCGCGCACGCACTTCTGGCTGGAGGTGGCGCGGGTGTAGGCGCGCTTCTCCAGACCGAGGAAGCAGTCCTTGAACTGGTTCATCCCGGCGTTGGTGAACAGCAGGGTCGGATCGTTCGCCGGAATCAGCGAACTCGACGCCACACGGGTGTGCCCCTTCTCTTCGAAGAAGCGGAGGAAGGCTTCACGGATTTCTGCGCTTTTCATTGGATTTTTCCAGGGAAACGGCCGGACAGGAAATAACGGCAAAGGGCCGCATTATATAGGCCCCGCGCCCGCCCGATAGTGCTTTGTGAATAGACTCACGCTATCGGGGCGACAGGCATACGGGTATCGGGCGAAACGCCCCGAGGGGCGGCGCGGCGGTCAGCGGAAGCCGGCGAACAGCTCGCGGACCCGCGGGATGTGTTCGGCGCGGAAATCCAGGTGAGTCACCAGGCGCGTGCGCGGCGCGGTGCTCAGCTTGATTCCCTGCTCGGCGGCGCGGGCCTTTAGCGCGCCGGCCTGATCGCCCATCTGCACGTAGACCATGTTGGTCTGCACCGGCTCCACCTCGAAGCCCAGCCCGCGCAGCTGTTCGGCAAGAAGCTGCGCATTGGCGTGGTCCTCGGCCAGACGCTCGACCTGGTGCTCCAGCGCATGCAGCCCCGCGGCCGCCAGCATGCCGGCCTGGCGCATGCCGCCGCCGACCATCTTGCGCAAGCGACGCGCCTTGTCGATCAGCGCCTGGCTGCCGCACAGCACCGAACCGATGGGCGCGCCGAGACCCTTGGACAGGCACACCGAGACGGAATCGAAATGCCGTGCGATCTCCTGCACCTCGACGCCCAGCTTGACCGCCGCGTTGAACAGCCGCGCGCCGTCCAGATGCAGGGCGAGGCCGCGCTCGCGGGTGAAGCTGCGGGCGCGGGCCAGGTAGTCCAGCGGCAACACCTTGCCTTGCATGGTGTTTTCCAGCGCCAGCAGGCGCGTGCGGGCGAAGTGGAAGTCGTCCTCCTTGATGTAGGCGGCGACCCGGGCGAGGTCGAGTGAACCGTCGGCCTCCATCTCGATCGGCTGCGGCTGGATCGAGCCCAGCACCGCCGCGCCACCGCCCTCGTACCTGTAGGTGTGCGCCTGCTGCCCGACGATGTACTCGTCGCCGCGTTCACAGTGCGCCAGCAGGCCGAGCAGGTTGCTCATGGTGCCGGTCGGCACGAACAGCGCCGCGGCGAAGCCGAGCCGCTCGGCCAGGTAGGCCTCGAGACGGTTGACCGTCGGGTCCTCGCCGTAGACGTCGTCGCCCAGCGGCGCGCGGGCCATGGCTTCGCGCATCGCCTCGGTGGGCTGGGTGACGGTGTCGCTACGCAGGTCGATCAGGGGCATTCTCGGGCTCCGGTGAGTGCGGCGGGCCGCCGCAGAACGGCAGCCGGGCGCGCAGGATAGCGCCGGCCGTCGGCATTGTGCAGGCAGCGCGAGTGATTCAGGCGCCGGACGGAGCCTGGGTGGGGACGATCAGGATGCCGGCGCGCAGCCCGTTGGCGACTTTCGGGTTGGGGAAGATGATCCGCGCGCCCTCCTCCTCCACCAGCCAACGGCTGCCGGCGATGTCCTCGGCGAGCAGGTAGCCCGGCGGCAGTTCGCTGAAGTTCTCCACGTCGGCGGCGAGATGAAGCTGGAACGCATCGCTGTGCTTGATCACCTCGCGGGCGACGGCGAACAGCTGCAAATCGTCGAGGCTGTCGTCCGCCGCGTCCTCGCGGCCTTCGATGAGGGCCGCCAGTCGCGCCTCCAGCAGGTGCAGGTCGACCCCGTCGTTGTGCCCGAAGGGGCGCGCCTTGCCCAGTTCCAGGGTGAAGGCCTCGGCCTGCAGGTGCGTGTAGGTGTAGGCGCTGAAGGTGATCCCCGGCTTGCTCTGCAGCAGCACGGCGTCGATCCCCGCCGCGCTCAGGCGCGCCAGTTGCCGCCGCGAATGCTCTCGACCGCTGGCGAACGGATAGAGCGCGAAACGCTCGATCTTCGAGCCACGAATCGCCGTGTGCAGGTCGTAGTGCAGGCGCTCGCGCCCGGCGCCGGAGAAGAAGGCCGCGGCGAGCCGCTCCAGCTCGGCGGCGCGCAGGGCCTCGAAGCCGCTGGAGTCCTCGTGGCGGCCGTTGAACAGGCGGTTGAGATCCTGCTCCAGGTAACGCTCGCCACGGCGCATGGCATCCGGGTTGCCGTACATGAACAGCACGCGCGCGCGGGGCTTCAAACGGCCGCTGGCGATGTCCTGCAGCAGCCGGTCGAGCAGTTCGATCGGCGCGGTTTCGTTGCCGTGGATGCCCGCCGAGAGCAGCAGGTCGAGGCCGTCGTCCTTGCCGCTGGGCGGGGTGACCTCGAGCACTCCCTCGGTCAGCCAGTGCAGGCGAACGCCCTCTACCGTCAGTTGAATCTTCTCGGTCGGCTCACGGCGGACCAGGGTCAGTTCAAGCAGTTTGCCGAGGGCAAGCATGGGCGTACTCCCTGTCTGGCGCGTCGCGCGCTGCTCAGTGGCCGCAATCCGGGCCGTGCACGTGTTCGCCGTCTTCCTCGTCGGCTTCCACCGGCTCCATCTCCAGCTGCAGGCTGACCAGGTTGGTGGCCATCGGGCGCAGCAGCAGGTTGGCGTATTCGCTGTCGCCGTCCTCGATATCCACGCCGATCAGCAACTGCCCGTTGTTCTGCTGAATCCACAGCTCGCGGCCCTGCCAGACCACGGCGAAACGCGTGCAGGAGGTTTCCAGTTGGGTGCCGTCGGTGTCTTCGAGGATCAATTGAAGGGCGTCGCTCATGGGTTACTCCAGATGGCGGGCGCGGCCCGCATGGCAAGGCGGAGGCCGCGGGAAGCCGCGGCCGGGAGAATCAGTTGGTCTGGAACGGATAGACCGAGCCCAGTTTAAGTATCCGGGTCAGCTCGTCCAGCGCCGTGCGGCATTCCAGCAGCAGTTGAGGGTCGCCCAGGTCCGCTTCACCGAGGCGATCACGGTAGTGGGTATCGACCCAGGCGAGCAGTTCCTGGTACAGCGCCGGCGTCAGCACGACACCCGGATTGACCGCCGCCCGCTCGGCATCGTTGAGCGCGACGCGCAGGCGCAGGCAGGCCGGACCGCCGCCATTCTGCATGCTCTGCTTGAGGTCGAAGGCCTTCACCTCGCGGATCGGACCGCCGCTGGCGGCGAGCCCCTCGAGGTAACGCCACACCGCCGGGTTGCTGCGGCACTCCTCCGGGACCACCAGCAGCATGCTCCCGTCGGCGCGGGTGAGCAGTTGGCTGTTGAACAGATAGGAACGCACCGCGTCGTCCACGGCCACCGCATCGCGCGGCACGCCGATCGCCTGCAGGCGGCCGCCGCGGCGCGCCAGCTTGTCGTGCAACTCGGCAAGCACGCGCTCGCTGTCGAGGAAGGCGTCCTGGTGATGGAACAGCACCTCGCCGTTGCCCACCGCGATGACGTCGTTGTGGAACACGCCCTGATCGATCACCGCCGGGTTCTGCTGCGCGTAGACCACGCCCGCATCGCTCAGCCCGTGCAGGCGCGCCACGGCCTGCGAGGCCTCCAGCGTCTGCCGCGCCGGGTAGCGCGAGGGTTGCGGGTAGCGGCCATCGAAGGCGCTGCGGCCGAAGACGAAGAACTCCACGCCGGGCTCGCCGTAGTCGCGGCAGAACCGCGTGTGGTTGGCCGCGCCTTCGTCGCCGAACTGGCTCGCGGCCGGCAGCGCCGGGTGATGGGCGAAATGCTGCGGATCGGCGAACATCGCCGCCAGCACGCGACTGGTCTGCGGGTGCTCGATGCTGCGGTGGAACTTGCAGTTGAGGTTGGCGACGGTGAAGTGCACGCGGCCGTCGGCGGTGTCGGCGCTGGGGCTGACCGTCGCGGCGTTGGCCGTCCACATGCTCGACGCCGAACTGCAGGCCGCCAGCAGCAATGGCGCTTCTCGGGCGGCCTTCTCCACCACCTGGGCGTCGCTGCCGGAGAAGCCCAGGCGGCGCAGCGCGGCGATGTCGGGGCGCTCCTGCGGGGCCAGTACGCCCTGCTGGAAGCCCAGATCGAGCAACGCCTTCATCTTCGCCAGGCCCTGGCGCGCGGCTTCCTTCGGGTTGGACGCGGTCTGGCTGTTGCTCTGCGAGGCGACGTTGCCGTAGGACAGCCCGCCGTAGTTGTGCGTCGGCCCGACCAGCCCGTCGAAGTTCATTTCATGTGCCGTCATAGGCTGACTCCCGGGGTCAGGGTGGCGGGCAGGCTGAGACGCGCGCTTTCCAGCGAGGCGACCGGATAGGCGCAGTAATCGGCGGCGTAGTAGGCGCTGGCGCGATGGTTTCCTGAGGCGCCGACACCGCCGAAGGGTGCGCTGCTGGCGGCGCCAGTGAGCTGCTTGTTCCAATTGACGATGCCCGCGCGGCTTTCCAGCCAGAACTGCGCGTAGCGCTCCGCCGAATCCGACAGCAGCCCGGCGGCGAGCCCGTAGCGGGTGGCGTTGGCCTCGGCGATCGCCGCGTCGAAATCGACGTAGCGGATCACCTGCAGCAGCGGGCCGAACAGTTCCTCGTCGTCGCGCCCGGCGACCGCGCTCACGTCGAGGATGCCCGGCGTCAGCAGCGCCGCGTTTTCCAGCGGCTGCGACATGTTCAACAGCGAAACCGCGCCGCGCTCGATCAACTGGCGTTGCGCCTTGAGCAGCTGCTTCGCGGCGTCCAGGGAAATCACCGCGCCCATGAACGGCGCCGGCTGTTCGTCGAAGGCGCCGACCCGGATCGTCGAACTGACCGCCACCAGGCGCGCCAGCAGCGCATCGCCCCAGGCGCCCTGCGGCACCAGCAGACGGCGCGCGCAGGTGCAGCGCTGGCCGGCGGAAATGAACGCGGACTGGATGATGGTGTAGACGGCCGCGTCGAGGTCCTCGACCTGATCGACCAGCAGCGGGTTGTTGCCGCCCATCTCGAGCGCGAGGATCTTTTCCGGACGCCCGGCGAACTGGCTGTGCAGCAGGTTGCCAGTGCGGCTGGAGCCGGTGAAGAACAGCCCGTCGATGCCGTCGTGACCGGCCAGCGCGGCGCCGGTGTCGCGCGCGCCCTGCAGCAGTTGCAGCACACCGGCGGGCAGGCCGGCCTCGATCCAGCATTGCACGGTCAGCTCGGCGGTTTTCGGCGTCAGTTCGCTGGGTTTGAACAGCAGCGCGTTGCCGGCCAGCAGCGCCGGCACGATGTGCCCGTTGGGCAGGTGTCCGGGGAAGTTGTACGGGCCGAACACCGCGACCACGCCATGCGGCTTGTGGCGCAGCGCGGCCGTGGCATCGGCCAGCGGCGCGCGTTTCTCGCCGGTGCGCTCGCGATAGCTCTGCAGCGAGATGGCGACCTTGTTGACCATGCTGGTGACTTCGGTGGCGGCCTCCCACAGGGGCTTGCCGGTTTCCGCGCCGATGCAGTGGGCCAGCGCGTCGGCACGCGTCTTGAGCACCTCGGCGAAGCGCTCCAGCACGCCGACACGCTCCTCCAGCGGGCGCCGCGCCCACGCCGGAAACGCCGCGCGGGCGGCCTGCAGCGCCACCTCGACCTGCTCGGCGCTGGCCGCGCGGCCGCTCCACAGGCACTCCTGGGTCACCGGATTGAGCGATTCCAGGGCCTCGCCCTGCCCCGCCTGCCAGGCGCCGGCGATGTAATGCGTACTCATGGCGGAAACTCCTCGACCGCGCCTGGGCTCAGGCGCTCAGCGGCACGGCGCGCACCTGGGCGCCGGGGGTCAGTTGCAGGCGCCGCGCGGTCATCGGGTCGACCACCAGGGTGCCGGCGGCCATCCGCGCGGGGGCGGCGGTGATCCGGCAATCCTGGCGCTTGCGGTTGTGGATGAGGAACGGCGTGGCATCGTCGCCCGGCGTGCCGACGGCCAGCACCAGCGGCTGGCTGTCGCGAACCGCGCGGATCTTCGCCGTCTCGCATTCGATGGCCGGGCCGGCGTCGAAGATGTCGACGTAGCCCTGGTGGCTGAAGCCTTCGCTCTTGAGCATCGCCAGCGCCGGTTCGGTGTCCGGGTGGACGCGGCCGATCACGTTGCGCGCATCCTCGGAAAGGAAGCAGGCGTAGAGCGGGAACTTGGGCATCAGCTCGGCGATGAACGCCTTGTTGCCGACCCCGGTGAGGTAGTCCGCCTGGCTGAACTCCATCTTGAAGAAGTGCCGGCCCAGGCATTCCCAGAACGGCGAATGGCCGGCCTCGTCGGACATTCCGCGCATCTCGGCGATGACCTTCTCGCCGAACAACTGGCGAAACTCGGAGATGAACAGGAAGCGCGCCTTCGACAGCAGCCGGCCATTCAGACCGCTGCGGTGGTCGGCATGCAGGAACAGCGAGCACAGCTCGGAATTGCCGGTGAGGTCGTTGGCGAGGAACAGCGTCGGAATCTGCCGATGGATGTTCAGCTCCTGCGAGGCGCTGACGGTGAGCCCCACGCGGTAGTTGTACCAAGGCTCGCGCAGGCCGACGGCGCCGGCGATGGCGGAGATCCCTACCACCTGCCCCTCGTCGTCCTCGAGCACGAACAGATAGTCGGCATCGGCCCGTTCGGCCTCGCCGCGGAAGGTCTTCTCCGCCCAGCCGACGCGGTGCGCCAGGCGCGCCTCATTGGCCGGCAGGGTGGTCAGCCCGGCGCCGGTACTGCGCGCGAGGTCGATCAGCGCCGGCAAATCGGCGCTGCGTACGGGACGAACGATCATGGAATTCTCCGCAAGACTGCCGCGCTCATCACACCGCCACCAGGCGCACGGAGGCGCCGTCGCCGGCACCCAGCGCTTCGGCCGCGGCGCCAGGCAGGGACACCGGCTTGCCGGGCACCCAGTCCAGCTCCACCACCAGCGCCCGGAAATCCTGCAACTGGCCATTGGAGACCAGGTACGGACGACCGCCACGGATCGGCTCGCGACGCTCCTCGAGAATAGCCACCGGAACCATGCGGCTCTGGGCGATCGAGCGGATGCCCGACGTCCGCGCATGCAGGGTCGGCCCGCCGTCGAAGATGTCGATGTAATGGTCGGTTTCGAAGCCTTCGCGCATGAGGATGTCGAAGGTGATCTGCGCGCGCGGGTGCACCTGGCCCATCGCCTCCTGGGCGGAATCCGGCAGCAGCGGCACGTAGATCGGGTAATGCGGCATCAGCTCGGCGAGGAAGGTACGGCTCTTCAGGCCGCAGAGGCGCTCGGCCTCGGCGTAGTTGATGTCGAAGAAATTGCGCCCGACCGCGTCCCAGAACGGGGAATCGCCGTTCTCGTCGCTCTGCCCGACGATCTCGGTGACGATGGCGTCGGCGAAGCGCTCCGGATGATTGGCGACGAACAGCAGGCGCGCCCGCGACACCAGCTCGGCGGCGATCGAATCGACCAGGCCCGGCTCGATGTAGAAGCTGGTCAGCAGGCTGTTGCCCGTGAGGTCATGGCACAGCGAGAGGACGTGGGTCTTGTTGTGGATCTTCAGCTCGCGCGCGGCGTGCACGAAGGTCTCGTTGCGAAAGCTGTAGAACGGCTCGGAATAGCCGGCGGAGGCGACGATTCCTGAACAGCCGACCAGGCGGCCGCTGTCGCTGTCCTCGAGGACGAAGAAATAGGTCTCCTCGCCGTTGAAGCTGACTTCGGCGGCGAACGAGGCCTCGGAGGCGCCGATCTTTTCGCCGAGGCGACCGCTGTCGTCGGGCAGCGACGTGACACCGACCGGGCTGTCCGCGGCCAGGCGCTGCACTTCGGCCAGATCGGACATTTGCGCGGGGCGCATCACCAGCATTCTGAGACTCCTCCAGAAAAACGCGCCGCCAGAGGCGGCGCGCGAACACGGGTAGCGGCGCGCCCAAACGCGACGCCGGGCTTGGATCAGGCGGAAGTCAGCTTGACCACCGCCCGCTCGAAGCGCGCCAGGCCTTCGTCGATATCGGCGTCCTCGATGACCAGGCTGGGGGCGAAACGGACCACGTCCGGCCCGGCCTGAAGCACCATCAGCGCCTCTTTCTCGGCGGCGACGAGGACATCCTTGGCCTTGCCCTTCCAGGCATCGGCAAGCACGCAGCCGATCAGCAGGCCGAGGCCGCGAACCTCGCTGAACAGGCCGTACTGCTGGCCGATGCGCTCCAGCGCGGTGCGGAAGCGCTGGTGCCGCGCCTTCACGCCGTCTAGGGTCTCGCGGGTGTTGACCACGTCCATCACCGCGCAGCCGACGGCGCAGGCCAGCGGATTGCCGCCGTAGGTGGTGCCGTGCACGCCGACCGAAAAATGCTTGGCCAGGTCGGTGGTGGTGAGCATCGCGGCGATCGGGAACCCGCCGCCCAGGCTCTTGGCGCTGGTGAGGATGTCCGGCGTCACGCCGAAATGGGTGTGGGCGAACAGCTCGCCGCTGCGGCCCATGCCGCTCTGCACTTCGTCGAAGATCAGCAGCGCGTTGTGCGCATCGCAGAGTTCGCGTGCGCCCTGCAGGAAGGATTGCTCGGCCAGCAGCACGCCGCCCTCGCCCTGGATCGGTTCCAGCACCACCGCGCAGGTCTTGTCCGAGATCGCCGCCTTGAGCGCGTCCAGGTCGTTGAACGGAATGTGGCTGATGCCCTGGATCTTCGGCCCGAAGCCGTCGGAATACTTGGCCTGGCCGCCGACGCTCACAGTGAACAGGGTGCGCCCGTGGAAGCTGTTCAGCGCGGCGATGATCTCGTACTTCTCGTCGCCGAAGCGGTCATGGGCAACGCGGCGCGCCAGCTTGAAGGCGGCCTCGTTGGCCTCGGCGCCGGAGTTGCAGAAGAACACCCGCTCGGCGAAGGTCGCGTCGACCAGCTTCTGCGCCAGGCGCAGGGTCGGCTCGTTGGTGAACACGTTGGAGACGTGCCAGAGCTTGTTGGCCTGCTCGGTCAGCGCGCCGACCAGGGCGGGATGGCAGTGGCCGAGCACGTTCACCGCGATGCCGCCGGAGAAATCGACGAGTTCTCGGCCGCTCTGGTCCCAGACTCGCGAGCCCTGGCCGCGCACCGGAATGAAGGCGGCAGGTGCGTAGTTGGGAACCATGAACTGGTCGAAATCGGCGCGTTCTACTTGCGCGTGCGGAGCGGACATCGAGGTTTTCTCCTGCCATGAATGGCCAGTGGTGAGCGGATTGTAGGGACTGCACCGGGGCCGTCATTGCCGCCATGCGACAACTTGTTATAGCGGCCACCCGGCCGTTCGCCGTGCTTTCAGCAATGCGACAGAAAGCGTCGGGACTGCGCAGTTTAAACGCACTGCCCGGGCCGTTGGCGCTGCCGGGGAAATTTTCCGTGGGGAGTTTTGCAAACCACGCTACCGGGGATGGTGGGCTGAAGCCCACCCTACGGCACTGCCTGGACCGTTGGCGTCGTCGGGGAAATTTTCCGTGGGGATTTTTGCAGAACGCGCCTACCGGGGTTGGAGGGCTGAAGCCCACCCTACGGCACTGGCCGGGTGACGGTGGGCTGAAGCCCACCCTACAGGTCCGTGGGATTGGGTTAGCCGCGCAGCGGCGTAAACCATCGCATGACCCGCAAGACCGACAGCGACGCTACTCGCGCTCGCCCGATCCGCTCAGCTCGAAGGGGTTGGCGCTGCGCCGCTGGTTGCGGTCTTCGCGCGGGGTGGCGCCGAAGAAGTTGCGGTAGGCGCTGGAGAAGTGCGGGCCGGAAGAGAAGCCGCAGGACAGGCCGATCTGGATGATCGACTTGCTGGTCTGCATCAGCATCTGCCGCGCCTTGTTCAGGCGCAGCTCCAGGTAGTACTGGCTCGGCACGCGGTTGAGGTACTGCTTGAAGATGCGCTCCAGCTGCCGGCGCGACACGCAGACGTGCTGGGCGATTTCGTCGGTGGTCAGCGGCTCCTCGATGTTCGCTTCCATCAGCAGCACCGCCTGGGTCAGCTTCGGATGGCTGGAACCGAGACGGTTCTGCAGCGGGATGCGCTGGCGCTCGCCACCCTCGCGGATGCGCTCCACCACCAGTTCCTCGCTCACCGCACCGGCCAGTTCGGCGCCGTGGTCGCGCGCCAGCAGCGCCAGCAGCAGGTCGAGAACGGCGAGACCACCGCAGGCCGTCAGGCGATCGCGATCCCAGTCGAAGAGGTGGCTGGTGGCGATCACCTTGGGAAAGCGCTCGGCGAAATCGTCATGCCAGCGCCAGTGCACCGCGGCGCGGTAGCCGTCGAGCAGGCCGAGCTGGGCCAGCGGGTAGACGCCTGCGGACAACCCGCCGATCACGCAGCCGCTGCGCACCAGTTGCTTGAGCGCCGCGGCGAGCGGCGCGGAGACGTTCAGCGGCGGCTCGTCGGCCACCACGAAGAGCCGCTGCAGGCCTTCCAGGCGTCCGCTCCAGGGCTCGCCCGGCAGGCGCCAGGCGTCGGCCGCCGGGGTTTCGGCCTGCAGGAAGGACAGCTCGTAGACGACCTCCGGATGCAGCCGCTGCGCCACGCGCAGCGCTTCTTCGGCCAGGGACAGCGTCATTGCCCGGGTCTCGGGCCAGATCAGGAAGCCGATTCGATAAGAGGTCATGGCGGTCGAGTCTAGGGCTTATTTGAGGCTGCCGGAAAGAAACTGCTTGAGTCGTTCGGACTGCGGATTCGCCAGCACCTCGCGCGGGTTGCCGCGCTCCTCGACCAAACCCTTGTGCAGGAACACCAGCTGGCTGGAGACCTCGCGGGCGAAACCCATTTCGTGGGTCACCACCAGCATGGTGCGCCCCTCCCCGGCCAGGTCCTGCATCACCTTGAGCACGTCGCCGACCAGCTCAGGGTCGAGCGCCGAGGTAGGCTCGTCGAACAGCATCACCTCCGGCTCCACCGCCAGCGCGCGGGCGATCGCCACGCGCTGCTGCTCGCCGCCGGACATGTGCGCCGGATAGGCGTCCTTGCGGTGCGCCACGCCGACCTTGGCCAGGTAGTGTTCGGCCTTTTCCAGGGCTTCCTTCTTCGGCACGCCGAGCACGTGCACCGGCGCCTCGATGACGTTCTCCAGCGCGCTCATGTGCGACCACAGGTTGAAGTGCTGGAACACCATCGACAGCCGCGAACGCATGCGCTGCAACTGGCGCTCGTCGGCGGCCTTCAGCGCGCCGTGCTTGCCTGGCTTGAGCTTGAGCGCCTCGCCGTTGAGCAGGATGCTGCCGGCGTGTGGCTGTTCGAGCAGGTTGATGCAACGCAGGAAGGTGCTCTTCCCCGAGCCTGAGGAACCGATGATGCTGATCACGTCGCCGGCCTTGGCCGCCAGCGACACGCCCTTGAGCACCTCGTGGTCGCCGTAGCGTTTGTGCAGATCCTGGACTTCGAGCTTGTACATGTTCTCTCTCTGGTCAGTCGCTGAGCAGGCGACCCTGGCGAATGGGTTGGCGGCCGGCGACCTTGGTCAGCCACAGCCCCGGACGGGCGAAACGCATGCGCTCGCGGACGAAGAGCACGCCGTCGACCTGGGAACGCACGACGCTGTGGCGGCCGTCCAGCGGGTCGATCACCTCGAACAGCGGATCGCCGACGCGCACCTGCGCGCCGAGCGGCTGGAGGAAGCTGACCACCCCGGCATGCGGCGCCAGGGCGAATTCGGCGCCCTCGAAAGGCGTCGCGTCGCAGCAGTCGGCCGGCGCCGCCGGCCAGTCGCCGGCGATCAGCCCCTGTTCGGCGAGGAACGCGAGAATCGCCTCGGCGCTGGCCTCGGCCTGCTCGCGGCCGGTGTCGCCCATGCCACCCAGTTCGACGGTGGTCGCCAGGCAGGCCAACGGCACGCTGGCCTCGGCGAAACGCCGCGCCACGCTCAGCCAGGGCATCGAGCAGGCTTCATCGAAGGAATTGCCGCCGGACTCCTCGGCCAGCAGCACCGCGCCGGCGCCCAGGCGCGCGGCCAGCGAGCGCCACCGCGGCCCGTGCTGCGGAATCGCGTACAGGTGGGTCAGCGCTTCCATGTCGCAATGCAGGTCGAGCACTACGTCGGCGTCGCAGGCGTGGCCGAGCAGCAGACGCTGCAGCCCTTCCAGCTCGGAAGGTGCGGCGGGCATGCACGCCAGCGCCTCGCGCATCGCCGCGCGGATCAGCCGCACGTTGGCCGCGGCGTCGGCGCCGAGCATCCGCTCCAACGCCGGTGCGATGAGTTCGGCGAGGTCGAGGAAACCCCGGTTGAAGTTCTTCCCGCTGCCGAATTCGAAGCGCCCGAGATGGCTCGCCTGCAACAGCTGGCCGAGGCCGATCGGGTTGGCCACCGGCACCAGTTCGATGGTGCCGGTGAGGCGGCCCTGGGCTTCCAGATCGAACAGGCGCCGCTTGAGCTCGACCGCCACGCGCATGCCGGGCAGTTCGTCCGCGTGCAACGACGCCTGCACGTAGGCCTTGGCCGTGCCGCTGCCGAAACGGAACACGCTGAGGGTGCGCTGGGTGCCTGGCGTGCCCCAGGGCAGCGGATGATCGATGCGTTGCATGGCGCTCTCCTCAGGACGCCCGGGGCGCCAGGTAGGCCAGCCAGCGACGCTCGGCCAGCTTGAACAGGCGCACCAGGATGAAGGTCAGGCAAAGATAGAACACGCCGGCGGTGATGAACGCCTCGAACGGCAGGTAGTACTGCGAGCTGACGGTGCGCGCCGCGCCGGTGATGTCGATCAGGGTGACGATCGAGGCCAGGCTGGTGGTGTGCAGCATCATGATCACTTCGTTGCTGTACTGCGGCAGCGCACGGCGCAGCGCCGAGGGCAGCAGGATGCGCCGGTACAGGCGGGCGCGCGACATGCCCATCGCCCTGGCCGCCTCGATCTCGCCGTGCGGCGTGGCCTTGAGGCTGCCGGCGAGGATTTCCGCGGTGTAGGCGCTGGTGTTGATGGCGAACGCCAGGCAGGCGCAGAACGTGGCATTGGACAGGTACGGCCAGAGCAGGCTCTCGCGCACCAGGGCGAACTGCGCCAGCCCGTAATAGACCAGGAACAGTTGCACCAGCATCGGCGTGCCACGGATGACGTAGGTGTAGAGCCACGCCGGGAAGTTGATCGCCGGCTGCCGCGACACACGCATCAGCGCCAGCGGGATAGCCACCGCCAGCCCGGTGACTAGGGCGATGGCCAGCAGCTTGAGCGTCACCAGCACACCGCCGAAGTACAGCGGCAGGCTGTCCCAGATGACCGAGAAGTCAAGGATCATGCGCGGCCCTCCGTGATCGACCTGAGGTTCATAGCTCGGCCACCTTGATGCCGGCACTGTAGCGCTTCTCGAGGAAACGCAGGGCGAGCAGCGACACGCTGGTCAGCACCAGGTAGAGCGCGGCGACCGCGAGGAAGAAGGTGAACGGCTCGCGGGTGGCGTCCGCCGCCTGCTTGGCCTTGAACATCATGTCCTGCAGGCCGACCACGGAAATCAGTGCGGTGGCCTTGGTCAGCACCAGCCAGTTGTTGGTGAACCCGGGAATCGCCAGGCGGATCATCTGCGGTACGAGGATGCGGAAGAACACCTGGCGCCCGCTCATGCCATAGGCGGCGCCGGCCTCGGCCTGGCCCTTGGGAATCGCCATGAAGGCGCCGCGGAAGGTTTCCGACAGGTAGGCGCCGAAGATGAAGCCGAGGGTGAAGACCCCGGCGACGAAGGGATTGATGTCGATGTAGTCCTCGTAGCCGAGCAACGGCGCGAGGCGGTTCACCAGGTCCTGGCCCCCGTAGAAGATCAGCAGGATCAGCACCAGGTCGGGGATGCCGCGGATCACCGTGGCGTAGGTCTCGCCCAGCAGCGCCAGCCAGCGCAGCGGCGACAGCCGGCAGGCCGCGCCGAGCAGGCCGAGGCCGATGGCGACGGCCATCGAGGTCAGCGCCAGCAGCAGGGTCAGCCAGGCGCCATCGACGATGGTCGCCCCGTAGCCGTTCAACATCGAGCAGTCCTCAGGCGAAGCGGCGCGCCAGATGCGCGCCGCACGGGTGAGCGACGAAGGCAGGACTCATCGCCCTGCCTTCATCAGACGCGTTCCTGGCGTCAGCCCTTACTTGCCGTAGACATCGAACGCGAAGTACTTGTCCTGCACCTGCTTGTACTTGCCGTTGGCGCGGATCGCCAGGATCGCCGCGCTGATCTTGTCGGCCAGCGCCTTGTCGCCCTTGCGCACCGCGATGCCCTGGCCTTCGCCGAAGTACTGCTCGTCGGTGAAGTCCGGGCCGATGAAGGCGAAGCCCTTGCCGGCGTCGGTCTTGAGGAAGCCGTCGTCGATGTTCACCGAGTCGGCCAGGGTGGCATCGAGGCGGCCGCTGGCGAGGTCGAGGAAGACTTCGTTCTGCGAGCTGTAGCGGACGATCTCGGCACCCGCCGGGGCGAAGACGTCGGTGGCGTAGCGGTCATACACCGAGGAGCGCTGCACGCCGATCTTCTTGCCCTTGAGGTCGGCCACGTCCTTGTAGGTCGCGCCGTCCTTCATCGCCAGCTTGGCCGGCGTGGAGTAGTACTTGCCGGTGAAGTCGACCGACTTCTTGCGCTCGTCGGTGATCGACATCGAGGAGAGGATGGCGTCGAACTTGCGCACCTTCAGCGCCGGGATCAGGCCGTCGAACTCCTGCTCGATCCACGTGCACTCGACCTTCATCTCTTCGCACAGGGCCACGCCGATGTCGTAGTCGAAGCCGCTGATGTTGCCTTCCGGCGTCTTGAAGGCGAACGGTGGGTAGGCCGCCTCGATGCCGATGCGCAGCGGCTTGTCGGCCATCGCCAGCGGTGCCAGCAGGGACAGCGCCAGTGCGCCGAACAGGACGATCTTGTTCTTCATCGAAAGCTCCATGATGCGGAAATGTCGGGTGCCGCGGGGTTGGCCCGCCGGAACGAAGGGAGTTGGCAGAGGCGCCGGCGACACGAACCTTTTGGGATCGGCGGCCCTCCTTTCGGGTGGGCGGCATTCTAGCGGCAGGCCGAAGCGGGATATTTCCTCAATGCGACAACTAATTACAGAAGCACCGAAAGCGCGCAGGGGCGATATTGACAGGCCGTCCGAAACGTGACCAACCGGACAGGAAACAGCCAACCGATGAACGAAGCAATTAGCGCACCGCAAGGGCCCGAGGGCTCTGGAACGCGCCTGTGCCCGCTGCGGGCGAGAGGCGGTAACCGCCATGGCGTTTCGATTCGCCACCGCCCGGGCAGGCGGTGACAGCCGAAATGAAAACGCCCCGCCCGACGGAACCGGGCGGGGCGTCGTGGCCAGCGGGTCAGGCGACCTGCATGGTCTTGTGGGTGTTGATCAGGTGCTCCACCACGCTCGGATCGGCGAGGGTGGAAATGTCACCCAGCGCGCCGTATTCGGCCGTGGCGATCTTGCGCAGGATGCGCCGCATGATCTTGCCCGAGCGGGTCTTCGGCAGGCCCGGCGCCCACTGGATGACGTCCGGCACGGCGATCGGACCGATCTCCTTGCGCACCCAGGCCTTGAGCTCCTGGCGCAGCTGCTCGGAGTACTCCTCGCCACTGTTGAGGGTGACGTAGACGTAGATGCCCTGCCCCTTGATGTCGTGCGGCACGCCGACCACGGCGGCTTCCGCGACTTTCGGGTGGGCGACCATGGCGCTCTCGATCTCGGCGGTGCCCATGCGGTGACCGGAAACGTTGAGCACGTCATCCACGCGGCCGGTGATCCACCAGTAGCCGTCTTCGTCGCGGCGCGCGCCGTCGCCGGTGAAGTACATGCCCTTGAAGGTCTTGAAGTAGGTGTCGACGAAGCGGTCGTGGTCCTTGTACAGACTGCGCGCCTGACCCGGCCAGGAATCGATGATCACCAGGTTGCCCTCGGCCGGGCCGTCGATGATGTTGCCCAGGTTGTCCACCAGTGCCGGCTGCACGCCGAAGAACGGACGGGTCGCCGAGCCCGGTTTGAGCGCGGTGGCGCCCGGCAACGGGCTGATCAGCACCCCGCCGGTTTCGGTCTGCCACCAGGTGTCGACGATCGGGCAGCGGCTCTGGCCGACGCACTCGTGGTACCAGTGCCAGGCTTCCGGGTTGATCGGTTCGCCGACCGAGCCGAGCAGGCGCAGGCTGGAGCCATCGGCACCTTCGACCGCGGCCTTGCCCTGGGCCATCATCGCGCGGATCGCGGTAGGCGCGGTGTAGAGGATGTTGACCTTGTGCTTGTCGATGATCTTGGCGACGCGGGTGATGTCCGGGTAGTTCGGGATGCCTTCGAACAGCAGCGTGGTGGCGCCGTTGGCCAGCGGGCCGTAGACGATGTAGCTGTGGCCGGTGACCCAGCCGACGTCGGCGGTGCACCAGTAGACTTCGCCCGGGCGGTAGTCGAACACGCGCTCGTGGGTCAGCGCGGCGTACAGCAGGTAGCCGGCGGTGGTGTGCAGCACGCCCTTCGGCTTACCGGTGGAGCCGGAGGTGTAGAGGATGAACAGCGCTTCCTCGGCGCCCATTTCCTTCGGCGCGCAGACGCTGCCGGCCACTTTCATCAGGTCCTCGAACCAGATGTCGCGGTGCTGGTTCCACTTGATGTCGGCCCCGGTGCGCTTGCACACGATGACCTTCTGGATGCTGTTGGTTTCGGGGTTGGTCAGCGCGTCGTCGACGTTGGCCTTGAGCGGCGTACGCTTGCCGCCGCGCAAACCTTCGTCGGCGGTGATCACGACTTTCGACTTGCAGTCGATGATGCGGCCGGCCAGCGCTTCGGGCGAGAAGCCGCCGAACACCACCGAGTGGATCGCGCCGATGCGGGCACAGGCGAGCATCGCCACCACGGCCTCGGGGATCATCGGCATGTAGATGGTCACCACGTCGCCGCGATGGATGTCCTGCCCGCGCAGGGCGTTGGCGAACTTGCAGACCCGCTCGTGCAATTCGCGGTAGGTGATTTCCTTGTGCTCGGACGGGTCGTCGCCTTCCCAGATGATGGCGATCTGGTCGCCGCGCTCTGCCAGGTGACGATCCAGGCAGTTGTAGGACACGTTGAGGGTGCCGTCGGCGAACCACTTGATGTCGACATGGTGATCGTCGAAGGAGGTCTGCTTGACCTTGGTGAACGGCTGGATCCAGTCGAGACGCTTGGCCTGCTCGCGCCAGAAGCCATCCGGGTTGATGACCGATTGCTGGTACATGGCCTTGTAGGTGGCTTCGTCGGTCAGCGTGTTGGCTACGACCTCGGGACTGACGGGATAAAGAGAAGCGGCGCTCATGGACTAGGACCTCGGTAGATAGTTGTTTTTCTATGGTGTCTTTGTATCCGCCGGGCGCCCCCGGCAACCATTCGACCATTGTCTTACCGGGTTAAGACAATGGTCGCAGATGGCTGCCGGCGTCCGGAAAAAGGCCGTTCGGGCGTGCAGGGAAGAGGTTTCCGGGCGCCCATAAAAAACCCGTGCCGGAGGAGCACGGGTCAAGGGGAACATCGTTCGCGGGGGCATCGGCATCCGCGGGACACCGAAGCGCGCGGTCGCTCAGGTCATCCCGAGCATGTTCGGCAGGATCAGCGAAATCGCCGGGATATAGGTGATCAGGCCCAGGAAAACCATCAGCAGCAGCAGCCAGGGCATCGCCGCGCGGATCACCGCGGTCACCGGCATTCCGGTCACCGCCGAGGTGACGAACAGGTTGAGGCCCACCGGCGGCGTGATCAGGCCGATCTCCATGTTCACCACCATGATGATGCCCAGGTGGATCGGATCGATGCCCAGGTGCACGGCGATCGGGAAGAGGATCGGCGCGAGGATCAGGATCACCGCCGACGGCTCCATGAAGGCACCGGCGATCAGCAGCACGATATTCACCACCAGGAGGAACATCCAGGGCTGCAGCCCGGCCTCCATCACCCAGCCGGTGATGGTCTGGGGAATCTGCTCGGTGGTCAGGACGTGGGCGAAGAGCATGGCGTTGGCGATGATGAACATCAGCATGATCGACAGTTTGCCCGACTCCAGCAGCACCTTGGGCACTTCGCGGAACGTCATGTCCTTGTAGACGAACAGCGCAATGAAGGCCGAATACACCGCCGCCATGGCCGCCGCCTCGGTGGGCGTGAACATTCCGGAATAGATGCCGCCGAGGATGATCACCATCAACAGCAGACCCCAGATCGCCTTGCGTGCGGCGGTGAGCCACTCGCGGAAAGACGCGCGCGGCAACGCCGGCAGGTTCTTCTTCACCGCGATGATGTAGATCGCCACCATCAGCACAACACCGAGCAGCAGCCCAGGCACCACGCCGGCCATGAACAGCTTGCCGACGGAGGTTTCGGTGGCCGCGGCGTACACCACCATCACGATCGAAGGCGGAATCAGGATGCCCAGGGTACCGGCGTTACACACGATGCCGGCGCCGAACGCCTGCGGATAACCGGAACGGACCATGCCGGCGATGGCGATGGAGCCGACCGCGGCCACGGTGGCCGGTGAGGAACCGGACAAGGCGGCGAACAGCATGCAGGCCAGCACAGCGGAAATTGCCAGGCCGCCACGGATGTGACCGACGCAGGCGTTGGCGAAGTCGATGAGGCGGCGCGCCACGCCACCGGTGGTCATGAAGGCGCCGGCCAGCAGGAAGAACGGAATCGCCAGCAGCGTGTAGTGCTCGGAGGTCTCGAACAGCTTGATCGCCAGCGAGCGCACCGAGTCCGGGCTGAACAGCAGGATCGTCATGGAGCCGGCCAGGCCAAGGGAAATGGCGATCGGCACACCGATGAACATCAGCAGGAACAGGGCCACGAAAAGGAAGAGGATGGTCATTACTTGACCTCCTCGTGTTCGGCCAGCTTGAGCGCATCGGCGGCTTCGTCGGCGAGGCCGAGCCCGGTCTGCTGGTCACGCAGGATGCGCACGAGGATCTCGACGAAACGGATGAACACCAGAGCGAAACCCACCGGAACCACCAGACCGATCATCCATTGCTGGATGCCGAAGTGGCCGAGGTCCTCGGCGCCGATGCCCGCGGAGTAAAGGGTTTCGGTCCACTCGAAACTGGCCTCGGCGAACAGGCCGGTATAGGCGAGACAGCACAGGCAGGCGATCACGCCGAGTACTTTCTGCGTGCCGCGCGAAGTCAGCTTGACCAGCGCATCGATGCCGATATGGCCGCCGGTACGCACGCCGTAGGCGATGCCGAGGAAGATCAGCCAGGCGAACAGTGCGCGAGTGGCGGCGCTGCTCCAGGTCATCGCCTGGGCACCGCTCATCACGCTGTCGCCCAATGCGAAGAAGAAACCGCTGGTGGCTTCCCAGCGATCACCGAGGGAATACAGAACGGTGTAGAGGTTGTTCATCACGACGTAGAAGAACGTCACCAGGGTCATGGCAGCCAGCAGGAAGGCAATGATGGCCTCCTCCAGGCGCGCCCAGAATCGCATCAGCGTTTGCATTAGAGTGCTCCGCGGAAAGACTGCGAGAGGGATGGCCGCCGCGCCCGGGCGCGGCGGCCATGGCGGATCAGGATGCCTTGTTGGATTCTTCGGCGGCCTTGATCAGATCGGCGCCGATCTCGCCCTGGAATTTCTCCCAGACCGGACGCATGGCTTCACGCCACTCGGCACGCTGCTCGGGCGTCAGCTGGATGATCTCGCTGGTCTTGGCGTCGATGATCTTCTGCTTGGAAGACTGGTTCAGCGCCTCGGCCTGCTTGTTCACCTCGACCGACACCTCGGCCATGATCTCTTCGAGTTGCGGGCGGATGTCATCCGGCAGCCCTTTCCAGAACTTGGCGTTGGTGATCACCATGTAGTCGATCAGGCCGTGGTCGGACTCGGTGAAGTACTTCTGTACCTCGTTCACCTTCTGGCTCTCGTAGTTCGACCAGGTGTTCTCGGTGCCGTTGACCACGCCGGTCTGCAGGCCCTGATAGACCTCAGCGAAACTCATCTTGCGCGGGTTGGCGCGCACCGCCTTGAACTGCTCCTCGAGCACGCTGGAGGCCTGCACGCGGAACTTCAGGCCACGGGCGTCCTTGGGTTCGCGCAGCGGCTTGTTCGCCGACAGTTGCTTCATCCCGTTGTGCCAGTAGGCCAGGCCGAGGATGTTCTTGTCCTCCATCGAGGTCAGCAGTTCCTTGCCCTGCGGGCCGTGCTGGAAGCGGTCGACCGCAGCGATGTTGTCGAAGAGGAACGGCAGATCGAAGATCTGCACCTTCTTGGTGTACTGCTCGAACTTGGCCAGCGAGGGCGCCAACAGTTGCACGTCGCCCAGCAGCAAGGCCTCCATTTCCTTGCCGTCGCCGAACAGCGACGAGTTCGGGTAGACCTCCACCCGCACCTTGCCTGGCAGGCGTTCTTCCGCGAGCTTCTTGAACAGGTTGGCGCCCTGCCCCTTCGGCGTGCCGTCGGCGACCACGTGGGCGAATTTGATGACGATGGGATCGGCCGCCTGGGCAAAGCCGGACACACCGAGGGCGAGCGTGGCGGCGCAGAGTAGCGCCTTGGGGAGCTTGAGCATGAAATCACCTTTTATTGTTTTTGGAGTGTTGGATAAAGCATCCACCGCGAACGATAGACCCAAGCCGTGGAAACGGCCCGGATGCAATCCAGTAGCAGGAGGAAAGGCCCCTGGCTACTGGTTCACCGCTCGACGACGGAGACCTTTTCCAGCAAAGCGATGAGCAGGTTGCATAACGTGGCGCGTTTCGTAAATTAGCTTTTTTATAATCCGGCGTTCGTCATTCGCGAACACTAATCCGAGCGTCGTCAGCGCGATGGCGAAGTGCCCGGTTTCCGCGCACTCCAGCGCTGCGCACATATCCCGTTACATCAAAAGCAGCAGCGCACTACCGACCAAAGTCTTAGTGCGCCGTAGCGCTACTCAGGGCCTGGCGAACGCCAGCAGCCTTTGTGCACGGGCCAATACGGGCGCATCGACCATCTGTCCGTCGACCTGATAGGCCCCCGCGCCGCTACTGCCGGCGTCGATGACCCGTTGCGCCCAGGCCAGCTCCTCGGCGCTGGGCGCCAGCGCCTGGTGAATCACCTCGACCTGCCGGGGATGAATGCACAACGCGCCGGCGAAACCCATGCCAGCCGCCAGGCGGATCGAGGCACGCAGCCCCTCGGTATCGCCTATGGCCGGATGCACGCCGTCCAGCGGCGCGGCCAGCCCGGCGCCGCGCGAGTGCAGCAGCACCGCGTAGCGCGCCTGGTC
Source organism: Pseudomonas sp. UBA6310 (assembly GCF_002438225.1). Lineage (NCBI taxonomy): Bacteria > Pseudomonadati > Pseudomonadota > Gammaproteobacteria > Pseudomonadales > Pseudomonadaceae > Pseudomonas > Pseudomonas sp. UBA6310. Next base: position 43,303 of record NZ_DJTK01000073.1, read on the forward strand.
GAGCACGCGTCCGGCGCCCTCGCTGCCGCTTTGCAGGTTGAGGTCCAGAGCCAGGTCCAGGCCGCCGAACGACAGGCGCTCCACACCCGGCGCGCCGGCGATATCGGCCAGCGCCAGCAGGCCGCGCGCGCTCTCGATGATCGGCCACACCGGCTTGCCGACGGCGGCCACCGCGGCCACCTGCGCGGCGCTTTCCACCTTGGGCAGCAGCACGCCGACTACGCCCGCCTGGGCCTTGCAGAACGCCAGGTCGGCGGCGTGCTCGGCGTGTTCAGGGGCGTTCACCCGCACCAGCAGGCGCACGCCGGGTTCGGCCGCGAGGAACGCCGCCAGGTTGTCGCGCGCCTGGCGCTTGAGCGGCTCCTCGACGGCGTCCTCGAAATCGACGATGACGGTATCGGCACCACTGGCCAGCGCCTTGGCGAAACGCTCCGGGCGACTGCCGGGCACGAACAGTGCCGTGCGAAGGGGGGATGGACTCATGGCTCTTCTCTTGTTGTGGCGGGGAGCGTGGCACTCCCCGGTCCTCTCCCGCGGGAAGAGGGATCGTTCGGAGGACGCGGCGTCTACTAGATGACGCCGCTGTCGCGCAGGCGCTCCACCTCGTCGCTGGAATAACCCAGCCCGGCGAGGATCTGCGCCGAATGCTGGCCGAGGCCGGGCACGGCGTCCATGCGCGGGCTGAAGGCGTTACTGCGCCCCGGCGGCAGCAGCGACGGGAGCGTGCCCGCCGGGCTGTCGATCTCGCGCCAGCCGTCGCGCGCCTTGAGCTGCGGATGAGCCCAGACACCGGCCATGTCGTTGACGTGAGCGTTGGCGATCTGTGCCTGCTCCAGGCGCTCGATCACCTGCTCGGCGCTGAGTTTGGCGAAGGACTCGACGATGATCCCGCGCAATTCGGCGCGGTTGGTCGAGCGCTTGAAGTTGGCCGAGAAGCGCTCGTCCACCGCCAGCTCCGGCTGCAGCAGCACCTTGTCGCAGAACGCCGCCCACTCGCGCTCGTTCTGCAGGCCGAGCATCACCGTACCGCCGTCGCCGGCCGGGAACGGGCCGTAGGGGTAGATCGTCGAGTGCGCGGCGCCGGCACGAGGTGGCGGATTCGCCCCCTGGTAGGCGTAGTACATCGGGTAGCCCATCCACTCCACCAGGCTTTCCAGCATGCTCACGTCGATGCGGCTGCCCTGACCGGTGCGACCGCGCAGCAGCAGCGCGGAAAGGATGCTGCTGTAGGCGTACATGCCGGCGGCGATGTCGGCGATCGAGCAGCCGGCCTTGGCCATTTCCTCTTCGCCCGGCCCGCCGGTGACGGACAGGAAGCCGCCCTCGCTCTGGATCAGCAGGTCGTAGGCCTTCTTCTTCTCGTAGGGGCCGCCCTCGCCGTAGCCGGAGATGTCGCAGACGATCAGCTTCGGGAAGCGCTCGTGCAGCGCCTCGAACGACAGCCCCATGCGCGCCGCCGCGCCGGGTGCGAGGTTCTGCACCAGCACGTCGGCGTCCTGCAGCAGGGCGTCGAGGATCTTCGTCGCATCGTCCTGCTTGAGGTCCAGGCTCAGGCTTTCCTTCGAGCGGTTGGTCCAGACGAAGTGCGAGGCCAGGCCATTGACGCGCTCGTCGTAGCCGCGGGCGAAGTCGCCTACGCCAGGGCGTTCGACCTTGATCACGCGGGCGCCGAGGTCGGCCAGCTGGCGGGTGCAGAACGGCGCCGCGATGGCGTGTTCAAGGCTGACCACGGTGATGCCGTCCAGCGGACGCGGGTTGTGTGCGATGTCGTTCATGTCCGGTTCCTGTGTTTCTTGTTTGTGGCGGCGCCGGCCGCTCGGTGGATCGATGAAGCGCGATCCACCCTACGACTCGTTGGTGATCGCGGCGCCCGTAGGGTGCGCCCTGCGCACCGATCCGCGACTCAGGCCAACACGCCGAGGTCGTCCAGCTCGCGCAGGCGCCAGACCAGGGCGATCAGCGCGTCGGCCTGCTCGGGCGAACGCGCGCCGGCGAAGGCCAGCAGGCGGCGGAACTTGTCTTCCAGTTCGGGACGGCTGAGGGTGTTGCCCGGATCGCCCTTCGGCTCGTCGATAGCGGCGGCCAGCCGGCGCCCGTCGGTGGTGGTCACCTCGACCCGGCCGAGCCAGCGCGCCGGGTAGGCGCCGTCGACCTCGGGGTCGAGCTGCATGCTGACCTTCTCGCGGAACGCCGAGACGTTCGGGTCGGTCAGCGCCAGGGTGTGGAATTCGGTGAGCTGCGCCTTGCCGTGCACGGCGATCAGGCCCAGCACCGTGCCCATGGAAAACTTCGCCTGGTGCACGGTCTGAGGCACCACCACGCGACCGAGCACGTCGATGGCGCCCTGGTGCACGCGGGTGGTGACCTGCTCGATCTGCTCATGGCTGAGCCCTTCGCGCTGCATCAGCTGCAGCAGGGCGTCGGCGGCCGGATGGGTGTGACGGCAGGAGGCGTGGAACTTGAACGAGGTCTCCACCAGCGCCCAGCGGCTACCGAGGCGGTCGGACAGTTTGCTCGGGTCGGCATCGCTGGACATCCCGGCGGCCATGCCCTGCTCGCCTTCAAGGATGTTGCGCGCGCCGGTCAGGCCGTCCTCGGTCAGGTAGGCGGCGAGCAGCCCGTCGGCGGCGGCCTTGGCCGTGTGCAACTGCTTGGAGTCCGCCGCGTCGCGGAGGAACTCCCAGAGCCCGGAGGCCTGGGTGCCGGCGTTGCCGAGCAGGTTGACGAACTGTTCCTGGTCGAACTCCAGCAGCTTGCCGACCGCCACCGCCGCGGCGAGGGTGCCGACCGTGGCCGTGGTGTGGAAGATGCGGTAGTGCGAGCGGCCCATGAATTCGCCGATGCGGATGCCCGCCTCGTAACCGGCAAGCGCCGCCAGCAGCAGCGCGCGGCCGGACTTGCCACGGTCCTGCGCGGCGGCCAGCACGGCGGGGAACACCACCGTCGCCGGGTGCAGCACCGAGCTGTTGTGCAGGTCGTCCTGCTCCACCAGGTGCGAGCTGGCACCGTTCACCAGGGCGGCGAAATACGCCGAGCTGCGGCTCCCGTCGACCAGGATGTTCGCCGGGCCGCTGGCCGGGCCCATCTTCTGCGCATAGCGCTCGAACAGCGGAATCGGGTGCGAGCCCTGGCTGGCCAGCGCCGAGCCGAGCCAGTCGAGGAACAGGTCCTCGGTGCGCGCCAGCACGGCGTCGGGCACGTCTTCATACGCGAGATCGGCCAGGAAGGCGGTCAGTTGCCGGGTGTGTTCGCTCATTATTTTTGTCCTTCGTCCAGCGGATTCGAGAGTTCGATCAGGTTGAAATCGGGGTCGCGCACGTAGACCGAGCGGATCGGCTGCGTGGCGCCGGTGCGTCGCACCGGCCCTTCGAGGATCGCCACGCCTTGCGTTTCAAGGTGCGCGATGACCTCCTCCAGCGGCGTGGCGACGATGAAGCAGAGGTCCGCCGAGCCCGGCGTCGGGCGCTCGGCCTTGGGCTCGAATTCCCTGCCGGCCTGGTGCAGATTGATCTTCTGCATGCCGAAACCGAGCGCCTTGCGCCCCTCGCCGAAGGTCACTTCCTGCATGCCCAGCACGCGGGTGTAGAAATCCACCGTGACGTCGAGGTCGGCGACGGTGAGTACCAGGTGATCCAGGTGGTCGATGTGCATCGTTGATCTTCCGTCCAGGCGGTCAGTGGCGCGGTGGTTGGTGGGCTGAAGCCCACCCTACAAAGAGGGTCCGGCGTAGGGTGGGCTTCAGCCCACCAATCTTCAGCCCACCGCCCCAGGTCAGAACGAACGCGGCAGTTCGAGCAAATGCTCGGCCACGTAGGACAGGATCAGGTTGGTGGAGATCGGCGCCACCTGGTACAGGCGCGTCTCGCGGAATTTGCGCTCGACGTCGTACTCGTTGGCGAAGCCGAAACCACCGTGGGTCTGCAGGCAGGCGTTCGCCGCCTCCCAGCTGGCCTTGGCCGCCAGGTACTTGGCCATGTTGGCCGCCGCCCCGGCATTGATGCCGCTGTCGTATTCGGCGCAGGCGCGCCAGCGCATTAGGTCGGCGGCCTCGATCTCGATGTGCGCCTCGGCGATGGGGAACTGCACGCCCTGGTTCTGCCCGATCGGCCGGCCGAATACCACGCGGTCGCGGGCATAGGCGCTGGCCTTTTCGATGAACCAGCGACCGTCGCCGATGCACTCGGCGGCGATCAGCGTGCGCTCGGCGTTGAGCCCGTCGAGGATGTACTTGAAGCCCTTACCCTCTTCGCCGATCAGGCTGCTGGCGGGAATCTCCAGGTTGTCGAAGAACAGCTCGTTGGTCTCGTGGTTGACCATGTTGGCGATGGGCTGCACGGTCAGGCCGTGGCCGATGGCTTCGCGCAGGTCGACCAGGAAGATCGACATGCCTTCGGACTTTTTCTTCACCTCGGCCAGCGGCGTGGTGCGCGCCAGCAGGATCATCAGGTCGGAATGCTGGATGCGCGAGATCCACACCTTCTGCCCGTTGATCACGTACTTGTCGCCCTGGCGCACCGCGGTGGTCTTGATCTTGGTGGTATCGGTGCCGGTGGTGGGTTCGGTGACGCCCATCGACTGCAGGCGCAGCTCGCCGCTGGCCAGCTTCGGCAGGTAGTAGCGCTTCTGCTCCTCGCTGCCGTGCCGCAGCAGGGTGAACATGTTGTACATCTGCCCGTGAACGGTGCCGGAGTTGCCACCGCAGTGGTTCACCTCCTCGAGGATCACCGAGGCCTCGGCCAGGCCGAGGCCGGAGCCGCCGTATTCCTCGGGAATCATCGCCGAGAGCCAGCCGGCCTCGGTCAGTGCCTTGACGAAGGCTTCGGGAAAGCCCTTTTCCTCGTCGATCTTGCGCCAGTACTCGGCGGGGAACTCGGCGCAGAGCGCGCGCACGCCGTCACGGATGGCATTCAGTTCGTCCTGGTCGTAGGTCTTCATAGCGTCCTCTTGTTCTTGTCGGGCGCACCGGCGCCGATCGGATGGGGCGTCGTCACGGATGGACGGATTACGCCGGGTCGAATTCCACTTCCGCGCTCTGCGCGATGCCACCGGCGTTGCCGGCCCACAGCTCGGCCTTGCCCGGCGCGACGATGCGCCCGCCGACCTCGAACGGCTGCGGCGCGATCAGCGGACGAACGCCGCGGTAGGCGAAGCGGCGCAGGCGCGCCTGCGGGTTGGCGCGGCAGAACGCGCGCAGGTTCAGGGTGGCGATCATCGGGCCGTGCACCACCAGGCCGGAGTAGCCCTCGGTGCCGGTCACGTAGGGGAAGTCGTAGTGGATGCGATGGCCGTTGAAAGTCACCGCCGAGTAGCGGAACAGCAGGGTCGGCGTCGGCTCCACCGATTCGCTCCAGTCGCCCGCCGACGGCAACTCGCCGCTGGCCGTCTTCGGGGGCGTCGGTTCGCGGTAGACGATGTCCTGCTCCTCGCGGATCGCCAGGCGGCCATCCTGCGAGTAATCATGGCGCACGGTGACGAACAGCAGCGCGCCGGTACGGCCGTGCTTTTCCTCAATGTGGGTGATGGTCGATACGCGCCCGGCTTCGCCGCCGGCACGCAGCGGCTCGTGAAACTCAAGACGCCCGCCGGCCCACATGCGGTTGCGGTTGTCGGCCGGCGGCAGGAAGCCGCCGCGTGCCGGATGGCCATCGCCGCCGAGACTGCTTTCGGCGATCGGCTCCTGGAAGAAGCACCACTGCCACAGCGGCGGCAGCGCCTCGCCGTGGGCCGGCGTCGGCTCGCCGAAGGTGGCGGCGATGCGCTTGAGCAGGTTTCGGCTCAACTGATCGTGAGCCTCCTCGGTACGCCCGATCCAGGCACTGAAAGCAGAATCGTTCATGGGTGAATTTCCGCAGCGGTTATTGTTGTGGGCGGATCATGCTGCGCGACCGGCGTTCTGAGAATTTGCAATTACGTATACCAGCGTTCGGTTATGCTGAACGCAGTGCCGCGTTTGAGCGGCACACACCGTAGGGTGGGGTTCAGCCCACCAATACTCGCCCGCGACTTACCGCGTGGGCTGAAGCCCACCCTACGAACAGAACCCGTGGGCTACCGATTTACCGCAGGGCGGGCAACGGTGGGCTGAAGCCCTCCCTACGGACTGTTGTCAATTCGCGAGCACCCGACCTTGCGTTCTACGAGGGAAAACAGCGCATGCATTTCGATCTGGCCGACCTGCGGCTGTTCATCCACATCGCCGAATCGCCCAGCCTGACCCAGGGCGCGCGCCGCGCGTTTCTTTCGCCGGCCGCGGCCAGCGCGCGGATCAAGGCTCTGGAAGGCCAGCTCGGCAGCCGCCTGCTCTATCGCGACAGCCGTGGCGTAGAGCTGACCCCCGCGGGCGAGCGCCTGCTGCAGCACGCGCGTCTGATCATGCGCCAGGTCGATTACCTGAAGAGCGAGTTCGCCAGCAACGGCACCGAAACCGCCGGGCACATCCGCATCTACGCCAACACCACGGCGGTGACCGAGTTCCTTCCCGAGGTGCTGGCGCGCTTCCTCGCCGAGCGCCCGGCGGTCACGGTGGACCTGCAGGAAAAACTCAGCCGCGACATCGTCCGCGGCGTGCTCGACGGCGCTGCCGACCTCGGGATCATCGCCGGGCCGGTGGAAGCGACCGGGCTGCAGGTGCTGCATTTCAGCACCGACCACCTGGTGCTGGCGGTGCCGCTGGGCCATCCGCTGGCCAGCGAGCAGCGCGTCACCCTGCGCCAGACGCTCGCCTACCAGCACATCGGCCTGCACGACGGCAGCACCCTGCTCAGCTTCCTCCGCGACCACGTCGAGCGCCTCGGCGAAACCCTTTCACTGCGCATCCAGATGTCCAGCTTCGAGGCGATCTGCCGGATGGTCGAGGCCGGCGTCGGCATCGGCATCATTCCCGAATCGGCGGCGCGCCGGCACAGCCGCACCATGCAGCTGGCGACGGTGGAGTTGGACGAACCCTGGGCCATGCGCGAGCGCAGCATCCTGGTGCGCGAACTGGAGGCGCTGCCGGGTAGCGTGCGTGCCCTGATCGCCACCCTGCGCCCGGACGTTGTGCTGCCGCCGGTGTCCGAAATCGCGGACAACCTGATCACGGAGCAACCATGAACGACCTTGGAAAACTGCCCTGCGAAGCCTGCCGCGCCGATGCGCCAGCCCTCGACGAGCAGGCGATTGCGGCCCTGCATGCACAGCTTCCGGGCTGGTCCCTGGTGACTCGCGACGGGGTGCGGCAACTGGAGCGCGACTTCGCCTTCGCCGACTTCAAGGCGGCGCTGGCCTTCGCCAATGCCATCGGCGAACTGGCGGAGGCGGAAAACCATCATCCGGCGCTGCGGGTCGAGTGGGGCAAGGTGCGGGTCAACTGGTGGACCCACAAGATCCACGATGTCCACCGCAACGACTTCATCCTGGCGGCACGGTGCGACGAGGCGTTCGCGCGCCTCGGCGCCTGATGCGCAGTCAGGCCAGGGTCAGGCCATTGGCCGGCAGCGGCAGCGCGGTCTTGTAGAGCACCTGCTTGAGCGCGAAGCTCGAGCGGATGTTGGCCACGCCCGGCACCTTGGTCAGGTGATCGAGGATGAAGCGCTCCAGCGCCTGGATGGTCGGCACCAGCACCCGCAACAGATAGTCGGCGTCGCCGGTCATCAGGTAGCACTCCATCACTTCCGGCCGCTCGGCGATCGCCTGCTCGAAACGCTGCAGCGCGTCTTCCACCTGCTTCTCCAGGCTGACGTGGATGAACACGTTGACGTGCAGCCCTAGCAGGTCCGGCGCCAGCAGCGTCACCTGCTGGCGGATCAGGCCGAGTTCCTCCATCGCCTTGACCCGGTTGAAGCACGGCGTCGCCGACAGGTTCACCGAGCGGGCCAGCTCGGCATTGGTGATGCGGGCGTTCTCCTGGAGGCGGTTGAGAATGCCGATGTCGGTGCGGTCGAGCTGGCGCATGAGAGAGATATTCTCCGCAAATAAGATTTTGGAGAGTGAATATCTTCAAAAAGCCATAAGCGCAATGAATTTGAGAAAAACTCTCCCCTCGGGGAGTAATAAAGTTTTCTCCAGCCACGCCAACCCTAGCCGCGCTGGAGGATATCCATGGCCCAATCTCGCAACGCCTGCACCGCCGCCCCGGACGCGCGCCGTGCGCTGTTCTCCACCCGCAGCAAAGGCGTCGCCCTGCTGCTGGTGGCGATCCTGATCTGGGGCGCGAACTGGCCGGTGATGAAGACCGGCCTGGCGCACGTCACGCCGATCTGGTTCTCGGCCACCCGCTTCGTCCTCGGCTGCCTGTGCCTGTTCATCTTGCAGATCGTCACCGGCACCCTGCGCCTGCCGCGCCGCCGCGACCTGCCGCTGATCGCCAGCGTCGGGCTGCTGCAGATGCTCGCCTTCACCGTGCTCGGCGCCATCGCCATGCTCGACATCCCGGCCGGGCGCTCGGCGGTGCTCGCCTACACCACGCCGCTGTGGGTGACGCCGGCGGCGATCCTGTTCTTCCGCGAACGGCTTTCCCCCCGCCAGTTGGCCGGCACCCTGCTCGGTGTGCTGGGCGTCGCCGTGCTGTTCAACCCGCTGGCGCTGGACTGGAGCGACGGCCGCCTGGTGAAGGCCAACCTGATGCTGCTCGCCGCCTCGTTCTGCTGGGCGCTGTGCATCCTTCACCTGCGCCACGCGAAGGGCAGCGCCAGCGCCTACCAGCTGGCGCCCTGGCAGATGCTCACGGCGAGCGTGCCGCTGCTGGCGATCGCCTGGCTCGTCGAGGGGCCGTTCAGCGGCGATGGATCGCGCACGTTCTGGCAGGTGGCGTTGTTCGTCGGCCCGCTGGCGACGGCCTTCTGCTTCTGCGCGGTGAATGCGGCGAGCATGTGGCTGTCCACCACCAGCATGTCCTCGGCGATGCTCGGCGTGCCGGTGGTCGGCCTGCTCATGGCGGTGATCTTCCTGGGCGAAAGCCTCAGCCTGACGCTGGTCGCCGGCGTGCTGGCGATCGTCGGCGGCATCCTGCTGGTGACCGTCGCGCCGCGCGCCGACGGCGCACGCTGAGGGCGAAGCCATGCGCAAACCGCGTTTCAGCGACGAGCAGATCGCCGTGATTCTCGCCGAGGCGGCGGCCGGCGTGCCGGCCGCCGAACTGTGCCGGCGCCACGGCATGTCCGACACCACCTTCTACACCTGGCGTAGCCGGCGCTGGCAGCAGGACGAGCGGAAATCCGGCTGCGCCGAACTGCGCCGTGCGCTGGCGCAGCAACAGGAGCAGATTCGTCGCCTGCGGGCATGCCTGGAGAACCACGCCGGCGGCGAATCGATCAGCGGCTGAGCCGCTTCAGACGCGGAAATGGCCGACCATGGCCTGCAGCTGCCCGCCGAGGCGCGCCAGTTCGACGCTCGACTTGGCGATTTCCTCGCCCGCCGTGGCGGTCTGCTCGGAAATGTCGCGCACGTTGACCACGCTGCGGCTGATCTCCTCGGCCACCGCGCTCTGCTGCTCGGCCGCCGCGGCGATCTGCTGGTTCATCGACTGGATGTTCGACACCGTGCCGGTGATGTTTTCCAGCGCGCTGCCGGCCTTGCGGCTCAACTCCACGCTGGTATCGGTGACCGCGCGACTGCCCTGCATGATGGTGGCGACCTGTTGCGTGCCCTGCTGCAGGCCGGCGACCAGCACCTCGATTTCCTCGGTGGAGTTCTGCGTGCGTCGCGCCAGGGCGCGCACCTCGTCGGCGACCACGGCGAACCCGCGTCCGGCCTCGCCGGCCCGCGCCGCTTCGATGGCCGCGTTGAGCGCCAGCAGGTTGGTCTGCTCAGCCACCGCCTTGATCACGTCGACCACGCTGCCGATCTTGTTGCTCTCCGTCTGCAGCACGCCCATGGCGTCCGAGGAGCGCACCACTTCCTGGGCCAGCCGCTCGATCTGGGCGATGGCCTCGATCACCACCCGGTCGCCCTCGCGGGCTTCGCCATCGGCCTGCGAGGCCGCCAGCGAAGCCTGTTCGGCATTGCGCGCGACTTCCTGCACGGTGGCGGACATCTCGTGCATGGCCGTGGCGACCTGGTCGGTCTCGATCTTCTGCGTATTGACCCCGGCGGCGGTCTGCTCGGTCACCGCGGACAGCTCTTCGGCCGCGCTGGCGATCTGGGTGACGCCGTCGCGAATCCCGCCGATCAGCTCGCGCAGGGTCGCGCCCATGCGCTGGATGCCCTGCTGCAGCACGCCCAGTTCGTCGCGGCGCTGGACGACGAGGCTCTGCGCCAGGTCGCCGGCGGCGATGCGCTCCACCGCGGCCAGGGTATCGCGCAGCGGACGGGTGATCTGACGGGTGATGATCCACGCGGCGAGCACGCCGAAGAGCACCGCCAGCAGCGCCGCGACGATCTGCACGCCACGCGCCTGGGCGCTTTCGGCGTCGCGCCGGTCGACCTGCAGCTGGGTCAGACGCTCGTCGTACCTGACGATCTCCTCCGCCTGTTCGGTCAGTTTCCCGCGCACGTCGACGAGGTCGGCGTTGGCCTTGACGAAGGCCAGCAAGGCGTCGTGGTAGGCGCCCAGCGCGCTGTCGATCTGGGTGACGAGCTGCGGATGGTCCGGGCCGAACACCGCCTTGAACGCGGCGAACGCGCGCTGGGTGTCGTCCAGCTGGGTCATCGCCGTGCGCTCGGTGTCGGCAGTCGGATTGCCGGTGTAGCCGCGCACCTGGTAGCGCACCATCTGCCAGTCTTCCCGGGTCTGGGTGATCGAGCGGAACTGCGAAAAGCGGCTCTCGTCGTCACCGGGCAGCTGCAACACCTGGGCGTTGATGGTCTTGATCGCGTCGTTGATCCTGAGCGCATTGTCGCCCATCGTCAGGCGCGCCTGCTGGGTGGCCTTGTACGACTCGCGCATCAGGTTCAGCGAACGCTGGTAGTCGGCGATCACGGCCGACTGCTGCTCCAGCAGGCGCGTGCTCTCCGGGCTGATGAAGAGTTCGTGGATCTTGTCGTGGTCGCGAAGGTAGGTGTCCAGCGCGCGCTGTACGGCGGCGGCGGCCTTCTCGTCGCCGTTCGCCAGCATGTACTGCAGGCGGGCGATGCGCAGCGCCGTCAGCGCGTCGCCGAGCCGGTTGATCTGGCTCATCGCGTTGCTGCGTTGAATCACGCTTTCCAGGCTGTTCCAGCCTGCCGAGGCGAGGATTACGGTAAGGATCAGCACCACGCCGAAGCCAAGTCCCAGCTTGCGTGTGACGCTCAGGTTGTCGAGCCAGCTCTTCATGAACACTCCCAAAGATTTCGATTTTCGATTGTCGGTAATCGCTGGAATTGTTCTTGTAAGCCAGCAGCACGCAGAAGCCGCTGTCACGGCCGCTTGGTTGACACTACGCGGCGACCGGGCGCCGCCACGGCGCTCAGGCCGGCGCAGGCGCCGGCGGTATCGCGTTCCCGGCGGTCAGCACCGCCTCCATCCAGTCCTCCACGGCGGCAGCGTCGACGCCCAGGCAGACCTCCACCGGCGGCGTGCCGCTCCAGCGCTCGCTGACGAACTCGCGACCGGCCTCGGCGAACACCGTCTGCCCCTCGGCGATGCCCTCGGTGACCACGTTGAGGTGCCCGCGCACACTACGGAACAGCTCCGGCCGTCGCAGCCAGGCCACCGCGCAGCTGTCGTGCGGGCAGCAGCCATCGCGGCCGAGAAAGGTGCGATAGAAGCCCGCGTAGAACTCGAAGGCGCGCGCCAGGACCGGTCCCAGGCGCGGCTGCGCATGGGCGATACGCGCCATGCGCGGCGGGTCGATGAGGGTGCGGTGGGTGACGTCGAGGCCGACCAGCGTCAGCGGCCAGCCGGCGGTGAGCACACGCTGCGCGGCATGCGGGTCGGAGAAGATGTTGGCTTCGGCCAGCGGCGTGACATTGCCGCCCTCGCGGATCGAGCCGCCCATCACCACCACCCGCGCCACCCGGCCGGCCAGGTGCGGATCGAGTGCCAGCGCCTGCGCCAGGTTGCCCAGCGGACCGACCGCGACCAAGGTGATCTCGCCGGGGCGCAGGCGGGTCTGCTCGATGATGAACTCGGCGGCGTTCTGCTCGATCGCCCGCCCTTGCGGTTCGCCGAGGTTCTGGTTGCCCAGGCCGTCGGCGCCATGGATGTGCGCCGGAACCGGCAGCGGCTCCTTGCGCAGCGGCTTGCCGATGCCCCGCGCCACGGGCACGTCGACGCCGGCGTGTTCCAGCAGGAGCAGCGCGTTGCGCGTCGCCGTGTCGACGGAAACGTTGCCGAAGGTGGTGGTCACGCCGAGCAGCTCGATGCCCGGATCGGCGAGGATCAGCGCCAGTGCCTGGGCGTCGTCGATACCGGGATCGGTGTCGAAAATGATCGGAATGGGCACACGGCTCTCCAGGTGGGCGGACCGGCCGCGCGGGAAAATCGCGGATTCTACCGAGCGAGTCCGCATATGGCACGCATTAAGTCATATTGCCGGCGTCAACTTAATGACCACCGCCCAGAGTCAGATGTTGAAGAATTCCCCCGGCGTGCAGCCGAAGTGCTGGCGGAAGGCGGTGATGAAGGCCGAGGTGGATTCATAGCCGCAGCTCAGGGCCACATCGGTGACCCGTTCGCCATTCTCCAGCGGTGCCAGCGCGTGCAGCAGGCGCAGACGCTGGCGCCAGGCGCGGAACGACAGCCCGGTCTCGCGCAGGAAGATCCGCGACAGGGTTTTTTCCGACACGCCGATGCGCGCCGCCCAGTAGCCGAGATCGCGCCCGTCGGCCGGGTCCGCCTGCAGGCTCTCGCAGAGCACCCGCAGGCGCTCATCCACCGGCAGCGGCAACGACAGGCTGACCTCCTTGGCCTGCCGCAACTGGTCCAGCAGCACCTGTACCAGGCGGCCGTCGGCGCCCTCCTCGGCATATTCGCTGGGCAGCGCGGTGAAGCTGCGAATCAGCTCGCGGGTCAGCGGCGAGACCTCCACCACCTGGCAGCGCGCCGGCATCCAGGGCGCCGCCGATTGTTCGATGTAGAGGCTGCGCATCTCCGCGCGGGCGTTGCTGCCGACCTGATGCTGCAGCCCGGCCGGGACCCAGATCGCCCGTTGCGGCGGCGCCACGTAGCTGCCCTCGGCAGTGTGCACGCCGAGCACGCCCTGGATCGCATAGGAAAACTGCACCCAGGGGTGGCTGTGCGGCGCCGACCAGGAATCGCTGCCGAGGGATTCCACCCGCGCGTAGACCGGCCTCGGCAGCCTTTCCAGCTGCGGAATCTCACGCGGAACGGTGGAATGTCCGTTTGGCGGCATATTCTGGCTTTCTAGCGTTAGTCGGAAGTTTCCCCGAGGCGTAGAGTCGCAGACCTGATCAACCCACGCCACCGCCGAGAGATTCCATGGCCCGTCCTCGCCTGCTGCCCGACAACCTCACCCTCGCCCTGATCGCCACGGTGATCACCGCCAGCCTGCTGCCGTGCAGCGGCTCGGTCGCCGAGGTGTTCCACTGGGCGACCACCTTCGCCATCGGCATGCTGTTCTTCCTCCACGGCGCCAAGCTGTCGCGCGAGGCAGTGCTCGCCGGCTTCCTGCACTGGCGCCTGCACCTGCTGGTGCTGTGCTGCACCTTCGTGCTCTTCCCGCTGCTCGGCCTGGCGCTGAAACCGCTGCTCTCGCCGCTGGTCACGCCGCAGCTGTACCTCGGCATCCTGTTCCTCTGCGCGCTGCCGGCCACCGTGCAGTCGGCCATCGCCTTCACCTCGCTGGCGCGCGGGAACATCCCGGCGGCGGTGTGCAGTGCCTCGGCCTCGACCATGATCGGAATCTTCCTCACCCCGCTGCTGGTGCAACTGATGCTCGGCGTGCAGGGCAGCAACGGCGGCCTCGACGCCATCGGCAAGATCGTCCTGCAGCTCTTCGTGCCCTTCGTCGCCGGCCAGCTGGCACGTCGCTGGATCGGCCGCTGGGTGGATGCACACAAGGGTTCGCTGAAGTTCTTCGACCAGGGCTCGATCCTGCTGGTGGTCTACACCGCGTTCAGCGAGGCGGTCATCCAGGGGCTCTGGCAGTCGATTCCGCTGCCGGCGCTGGCCGGGCTGCTGGTGTGCTGCTGCATCCTGCTGGCCCTGTCGCTGGGCATGACCACGCTGCTCGCGCGCAAGCTCGGCTTCTCCAAGGAGGACGAGATCACCATCGTCTTCTGCGGCTCGAAGAAGAGCCTTGCGAGTGGCGTGCCGATGGCCAACGTCCTGTTCGCCAGCAGCGCGGTGGGCGCGATCATCCTGCCAGTGATGCTGTTCCACCAGATCCAGCTGATGGTCTGCGCGGTGCTCGCGCAACGCTACGCGCGGCGTGCGGCCAGCGCAGCGGCTGGGGCGGAGACCACCCAGGCACGCGCCTGAACGCCGTGAAGCCGATCAGACATCCACCCGCCCGCGCCCGGCCTTGATCGCGCCGCGCTTGGCCTTGCCCTCCAGGCGGCGCTTCTTCGAGCCGAGGGTGGGTTTGGTCGGGCGGCGCTTCTTCTCCACCTTGCCGGCGTCGCGGATCAGCTCGGCCAGGCGCTCCAGGGCGTCGGCGCGGTTCTGTTCCTGGGTGCGGTACTGCTGCGCCTTGATCACCACCACGCCCTCGCCGGTGATGCGACTGTCGCGCAGCGCCAGCAGGCGTTCCTTGTAGAACGGCGGCAGGGACGACGCCTGGCTGTCGAACCGCAGGTGCACCGCGCTGGAGACCTTGTTGACGTTCTGCCCGCCAGCGCCTTGAGCGCGGATCGCGGTGAGTTCGATCTCGTCATCGGACAGGTGGACGGCGTTGGAGATTTCCAGCATGGCGGGCGTTCGTCGTTGGGCGGGTGACTACCCTACCTCAGACCGCGACTCCTGACCTTCGATCCGCGCGCAACGCCGCGCCGAAGACATCCGCGGAAACCTTTTCCAACGATCCGTTGCCCACCGCACGGGCGCCGATGGATTACCGTGGCGGCCAAGATCGGCGAACGAGGCAACCATGGATTCGATAACCCAGGCGGTACTCGGCGCCACGCTCCAGGCCGCCCTGCTCGGCCGCTGGCAGGGACGCAAGGCGCTGCTCTACGGCGCCGCCCTGGCGACCCTGCCGGACCTCGACGTGGTGATCGATTATGGCGACGCGGTGGCGGGAATGACCTACCACCGCAGTTTCAGCCATTCCCTGCTGGTGCTGACCGGCCTGGCACTGGCGCTCACCCTGCTGCTGCGCTGGCGCCCGCATCCCGGTTATTCCGCCGGGCGGCTGTTCGTCACGCTGTGGCTGGTGCTTGCCACCCATCCGCTGCTGGACGCCTTCACCAGCTACGGCACCCAGCTGTTCTGGCCGTTCACGCCGACGCCGACCGCCTGGTCGACGGTGTTCATCATCGACCCGCTGTACACCGCGCCGCTGCTGGTGGCGGTGATCGGCGGGCTGGTCCACGGCCTGCGCGACAAGCCTCCGCGCCTGCCGCTGCTGGCGCTCGCGCTGTCCAGTCTGTACCTGGGATTCACCGTCGCCGGCAAGCAGATGGCCGAGCAAGCGGTGGAGAAGGAACTGGCGCGCCAGGGCATCCACGCCGACGCGCTGTTTAGCGGGCCGACACCCTTCAACAGCCTGCTCTGGCGGGTCATCGTGGGCGACGGGGCGGATTACCACGAGGCGGTGGTCGGCTGGTTCGACCGCCAGCCGCCGCGGATCGAGCGCTTCGCCCGCGGCACCGGCTTGCGCGCCGTGCTGGCCGATTCGCCGCAGGAAAAGCGCCTGGAATGGTTCACCGGCGACTGGCTGCGCTACGACGAGATCGACGGCCAGCTGATCGTCACCGACCTGCGCCTGGGCATGACCGGCTTCCATCCCTTCCGCTTCCCGCTGGCGGAACGCCGCGACGGGCAGTGGCAGCTGATTCCCTACGTCGAACGCCTACCGATGGAGCGTGGCGGCGCGGCGCAGATGAAGCTGATCTGGGCACGCATCTGGCAGCAGCAACCGCCGCTGCCGCTGCGCGAATGGGCGGAAACGCTGAAGCAGACGAGTCGCCCTGTTGGAGCGTGAGCCCTGGGCGCCACGCTGCTGCGGTATTGGTGCGCGCGGCGCACCCTACGGAAGCATCGGCTCCCGACCTCATCGCGCGAAGTGTCGCACCGTAGGTGCGCCATGCGCACCGCTGCCTTTGGTGCGCGCGGCGCACCCTACGAAAGCATCGGCTCCCGACCTCATCGCCCGAAGCACCGCACCGTAGGGTGCGCCATGCGCACCGGCACCTTTGGTGCGCGCGGCGCACCCTACGAGAGCATCGGCTCCCAACCTCATCGCGCGAAGCGTCGCACCGTAGGGTGCGCCATGCGCACCGGCACCTTTGGTGCGCGCGGCGCACCCTACGAATTGCATTGGCATTCCGACAGCATCGCGCGAAGCACCGCACCGTAGGGTGCGCCATGCGCACCGGGCGCCTTTGGTGCGCGCGGCGCACCCTACGAAAGCATCGGCTCCCGACCTCATCGCGCGAAGCGTCGCACCGTAGGGTGCGCCATGCGCACCGGCGCCTTTGGTGCGCGCGGCGCACCCTACGAATTGCATTGGCATTCCGACAGCATCGCCAGGCGCACCCTACGAAAGCATCGGCTCCCGATCTCATCGCGCGAAGCACCGCACCGTAGGGTGCGCCATGCGCACCGGCGCCTTCGGTGCGCGCGGCGCACCCTACGAAAGCATCGGCTCCCGATCTCATCGCGCAAAGCACCGCACCGTAGGGTGCGTCACGCGCACCGACGCGGTGGCACTGCGCCCCGGAGGGCCAGGTCAGCCTTCGAGCCGCGCCAGGCGCTCTTCCAGCGCGGCGACGCGGGCTTCCAGTTCGGCCAGGCGTTCGGCCTGACCACCCCGAGCGGTGGAGGATTCGCCGCCTTCGGCGCGCGCGGCGATGATCGCCTGCAGCTCCTCCGGGTCCACCAGCAGGTGCATGAAACGCTCCTCGCGCTGGCCGGGCTGGCGCTGCAGCTGGACCGCCATCTGACGTGAAGCCAGGCGTTCGAGATGATGCTGGACCTGCCCCACATCCTCGAAATCGTGCATGCGGCCGCTGCGCGCGAGCAGCTCGCCGAGGGTCTGCGGGCCACGCAACAGCAGCAGGCCGAGCAGCACCAGTTGCGGCGCGACCAGTCCGAGGGTCTTGTCCGCGCGCTGTTCCCAGCGGTCGGCGCGGCTGCCCATCACCAGGCGCACCAGCCCGCGCCCTTCGAGGCTACGCAGGGCCTGGCCGACCTGGCCGGGGGTCAGTTCCATCACCGGCTCGCGGCTGGTCTTCTGGTTGCACGCGAGAACCGCCGCATTGAGGGTCAGTGGATAGCTTTCCGGGGTGGTGAGCTGCTTTTCGATCAGGCTGCCGAGCACGCGCGCTTCGGCGGCGTTGAGGGGTTCGACGGGCTGGATGTCCGTTTCTTCGGTCATTGCGGGCGCTCTCCGGTTGAGGGTTGGGGCGAAGTTTACCGGCTTCACGGCCTCCGGCAGAGGCGCTTTTCGCCAGGTTCGCAGGCGTCGCCAGCGCCCGTGCTTCTTGGCTAAGATGCCGACGCCTCCACCCTCGAGCATGCCATGGCCCGCGCCACGCCCCCCGACCTGAACAGCACCAGCAAGCCCCTGCGCGGGCTGGCGCGCAGCTATCCGCGCGGCCTCTACATCGAGCCGCACCAGCACGCCTGGGGCCAGGTGCTCTACGCGATCTCCGGCGTGATGTGGCTGGAGACCGAACGCGAGGCGTTGCTGGTGCCGCCGCAGCGCGCGGTGTGGCTGCCGCCGGGGGTGACGCACGGGATTCGCGTGGTCTCCGAGCTGGAGATGCGCAACATCTACCTGCGCCCGACGCTGGCCGAGGCGCTGGAACCGCAGGTGCGCATCGTCGAGGTCAGCCGCCTGCTGCGCGAACTGGTGCTGGCGCTGGTCGAGCAGGAGCGCGAGGACGAGCCAGGCTACTACGAGGCGCTGGCCAACCTGGCCCTGCTCGAACTGCGCCGCGCGCGGCATTCCTGGTTGCGCGTGCCACTGCCCGACGACGCCGACCGCCGCCTGCTCGGCCTGTGCCAGGCGGTGATGGCGGCGCCGTCGCTGGAGATTTCCTTCGAGCGCCACGCCGAACAGGCCGGCGCCAGCGTGCGCACCCTGACCCGCCTGTTCCAGCGCAGCCTCGGCCTGGGCTTCGCCGAATGGCGCCGCCAGGTGCAGCTCGCCACCGCCGTCGCCGCGCTGATCCAGGGCACGCCGGTGAGCACGGTGGCGCGTTCGCTGGGTTATCAGCCGAGCAGCTTCAGCGACATGTTCCGCCGCGAACTGGGCGTGGCGCCATCGGACTACCTGCGCCGCGATGGCGACTGAGCGGCGAGATTGGCCGATAGGCAGAAGCCTATGGCCGGAGCGTGACAGCGCGCCTGCATAGACTGGCCGCCATCGCCCACGCCACCCGGAGGTTTCGATGAACTACCTGATCTCGCTGCTAATCGGCCTGGGTGTCGGTGCGCTCTACGCCCTGCTCGACTTCAAGTCGCCCGCGCCACCGGCCATCGCCCTGGTCGGACTGCTCGGCATGCAGATCGGCGAAGCCCTGCTGCCGCTGGGTCGCCAGTTTCTCGCCCAGTGGCTGCACTGACCCCCGAAGAGGAATCCCCATGAAAGCTTTGCAATTCGCCCGTACCGGCGACCTCGCCGCCCTCGAACTGCGCGACATCCCGCCGCCACGCCTTGCCGAAGGCGAGGTGCTGGTGCGCGTGGAAGCCGCCGGCCTGAACCCCAGCGACGTGAAGAACGTGCTCGGGCGCTTCCCCTACACCACCCTGCCGCGCGTGCCGGGTCGCGACTTCGCCGGCGTGGTCGTGGAAGGCGCAGGCGATCTGCTCGGCGCCGCCGTATGGGGCACCGGCAAGCCGCTCGGCTTCGCCCGCGACGGCAGCCACGCGCAGTTCATCGCCCTGCCCGCCAGCGGCGTGGCGCACAAGCCGCAGCGGCTTAGCTTCGTCCAGGCAGCGGCCCTCGGCGTGCCCTACACCACGGCCTGGGACGCGCTGGAGCGCGCCGCGGTCGACGCCGGCACGCGCTTTCTGGTGATCGGCGCCAACGGTGCGGTGGGCAGCGCCGCCCTCGCGCTGGCCAGGGCGCGGGGCGCCGAGCTGCTCGCCGCGGTGCGCAGGCCCGAGCAGGCCGATCGCCTGAATGCCGCCGGCATCCCGGCCATCGTGCTGGAGCAGCCGGAGCATCTGGGCGCCCAGGTACAGGCACATTTTCCCGGCGGCGCCGAGGTGATCTTCGATACCACCGGCTTCTGGCTGCCGGCGGCGGTTCCGGCCCTGGCGGATTTCGGTCGCATCGCGATCATCGCCGCGCCGGTCGACGGCCAGGTGCAGTTGCCCGCCCTGGCGCTGTATCGCCGCGGCGGCTCGGTGGTCGGGGTCAACTCGTTGCTGTACGACGCCACCCAGTGCGCGGCGATGCTGGAAGCGTTCGGCCGCCTGTTCGACGAGGAACGCCTGCCGCTGCCGACGGGATTGCGCGAAATGCCGCTGGAGCAGGGCCCGGCGGCCTACGCCGAGGTGAACGCCGGCAGCGCGGAGAAGATCATCCTGCGTCCCTGATGCCTCGGAAAGACCGGGGCGCGGATCAGCCCCGGACGTTGCGCTCCAGCCAGCGGGTCAGCAGCGGCGCCAGATGCTCCAGCGGCTGGTAGCCGTTGGTCAGCAGCGCCATCTGCCCGTCGTGCTCGGCGAGCAGCGTGGGGAACCCGGCGATGCCGAGGTTCTGCGCCCAGGCGAAGTCTCCGGCGGTCTGCTCGCGGATTTCCAGCTCGTCGAAAGCCGCGGCGAATTCGATCCGCGGGATGCCCGCACGCTCGGCCAGCTCCACCAGCACCGTCGGCAGGGTGACGTCGCGACCCTCCTGGTAGAAGGCGCGCTGGATCAGCTCCAGCAGCGGCCAGACGCTGTCCTCGTCCAGCTCGCGCGCGGCGACCAGCGCGCGGCAGGCCGGCTCGGTGTCGTAGACGAACCCGTCCGGCAAGCCCTCGTTGAAATTGAACAGTTGCCCGGTGGTGGCGTTCACCGCCTGCCAGTAACCCAGGGTGCGCACCCGCGCCGCCGGCTCCATCGTTGCGCGCTCGTGGCGCAGGCCGCCGACCACCAGATGGGTCGGCACGCCGGCGGCCAGCGCCTGTTCGGCCAGCGCATCGACCACCGGGGCGAACCCCCAGCACCAGGAACACATCGGGTCCATCACGTAGATCAGGCGAGCGGCCATCGGTTGCTCCGAATCGGGTCTGTGGAACGTCAGTCGGC
>NZ_DJTK01000010.1:0-30123 GCF_002438225.1 Pseudomonas sp. UBA6310
CATCCACCGTTACACCGCCCGGAGGATCGATGGAGCGCGATCCACCCTACGGCTGAACCCGTTTTGGGCGGCGGCCCCGCCCACATGCCAGTGGCGTTTATCATGCGCCATCGATTCCTTCGCAGCAGGAGCACCGGATGACCATCGCCCACCTGATCGACCCGCACACCCTCGCCCAGCGCCTCGGCCAGCCCGGCCTGGTCATCCTCGATTGCCGCTTCGCCCTGGAAGACCCCGCCTACGGCCAGCGCAGCTACGCCGAAGGGCATCTTCCCGGCGCTCATTTCGCCGATCTGGAACGCGACCTCTCCGCCCCGGTGCAGCCCGGCGTCACCGGCCGGCATCCGCTGCCCTCGCCGGCGACGCTGCTGCAGCGCCTGCGCGAGTGGGGCATCGACGACGACAGCCAGATCGTCATGTACGATGACGGCCCCGGCGCGTTCGCCGCGCGGGCCTGGTGGTTGCTGGCCTGGCTCGGCAAGCGCGACGGTCTGTATCTGCTCGATGGCGGGCTGAAAGCCTGGAAGGAAGCCGGCCTGGCGTTGACCCGCGACGTGCCTCCCGCGGGCAACGGAGGTTTCGACGGCGTAGCGGACGACAGCCTGGTGATCGACGCCGAGCGTCTGCTGCAACGTCTGCAGCAACCCGACATGACCTTGCTGGACGCCCGCGGCCTGCCGCGTTTTCGCGGCGAGGTGGAGCCCATCGACCCGGTGGCCGGACATATACCCGGCGCGCGCTGCGCGGCCTTCACCGACAACCTCGGCGCCGATGGACGCTTCCTGCCGGCCGAACAGCTGCGCCAGCGTTTCGCCGCCCTGCTGGAGACGCGCTCGCCCGATCGGCTGGTCGCCTACTGCGGCTCCGGGGTCACCGCCTGCCACAACCTGTTCGCGCTAAACCTTGCCGGATACCCGCTGGCGCCGCTGTACGCGGGCTCCTGGAGCGAGTGGATCACGAAAGTTGACCGACCGGTCGCAATCGGCGATTGAGAGTCAGTTTAAAAGCGCTCTAGACCGGCATTTACAGCTCAAACATCCGTTTCATCGGTTGAGCCTTCGAGCGCTTGCCGGGATTGTTGCGGAACAGGCATCATCGCGCCGCTTGCGAGCCAAGACTCGCTTGGAACTTCGACGATGCCGACACAGTCAGCTCGTTTAGTTTCACACCGACTAACAACAGGAGTCCCGAACCCGTGATAACAAAAACACTGAAAAGCGCCCTCGCCATCGCCATCGCGGCGGCCTCGAGCCAGGTATTCGCCTCTGGCTTCGCGCTCAACGAACAGAGCGTCAGCGGCATGGGCACCAACTTCGCAGGTCGCTCCTCTTCCGCCGAGGACTCCACCACCGTCTTCGGCAACCCGGCCGGCATGGCACGCCTGAAGCGCCAGGAAGTCAGCCTGGGCGCCGCGGCGATCATCGCCAAGACCGACATCAAGGACACCAGCGGCCTGCCGGGCAACGGCAGCAACGACGGCGACATGGTGCCGTTCACCGCCGTACCGGCCGGTTACTACGTCAACCCGCTGAACGACAAGTGGGCCTTCGGCTTCGGCGTCTACGCCCCGTTCGGCCTGATCACCGACTACGAAGGTGGCTTCCAGGGTCGCTACTTCGGCGACTACAGCGAAGTGAAGGTCGTCACCGCGCAGCCCACCGTCAGCTACCGCTTCAACGATCAGCTGTCCGTCGGCCTGGGCCTGACCGTCAACCGCATCTCCGGCAAGCTGGAAAGCGCGGTGCTCAATGCCGGCTCGCCCGGTATCAACGACGGTCGCGCACGCATCAAGGGCGATGACACCGCACTGGGCTACAACGTTGGCGTGCTCTACGAGTTCTCGCCGCAAACCCGCGCGGGCCTGACCTACCACTCGATGGTCGACTACAAGCTCGAGGGTGATACGCGTATCACCGGCGCTGGTTTCGGTCCCTTCTCGGGCAGCAAGTACGATGCTTCGCTGAAGCTGAAAACCCCGGAATCCGCCGACTTCTCGATCACGCACGACCTGAATGACCAGTGGACCGTCTACGGCGGCGCCACCTTCACCCGCTGGAGCCGTCTGGAATCCATCGTGGTGCAGAACGATGGCGTGCCTGCCCCGCTGGCCGGCAATTTCGGCACCATCACGGAAGAACAGAACTGGCATGACACCTGGGCCTACGCCATTGGCGCCTCCTACAAGCTGAACAAGCAGTGGGTGCTGCGCGCAGGCCTGGGCATGGACCAGAGCCCGGCCAACAACCAGGACCGCTCGCCGCGCATCCCGACCGGCGACCGCAAGACCCTGTCCCTCGGCTTCGGCTGGAGCCCGACCGAAGACCTGACCATCGACGTGGCCTACTCCTACCTGAAGGAAGAAGACGTCGACATCAACCAGGCCAGCGCGACCAAGGGCGTGTACAACGCCACTTACGAAAACAGCGCCCACGGTATCGGCACCCAGGTCTCGTACCGCTTCTAAGCGTCACCGGCAAAAACGAAAACGCGCGGCCCAGGCCGCGCGTTTTTTTGCTCGCCGCAGGGTGCGCCGCGCGCACCGCCGGCAATGCCTGCCTCAATCCGCCTTGCTTGCCAGCGCCTTCTGCACCGCCTCGACCAGCGCCGGGTCGTCCGGCTTGGTCTTGCTGTTGAACACGCCGACCACCTTGCCCTGGCGATCCACCACGTACTTGTAGAAGTTCCAGCGCGGCGCCTGGCCGTCGGCCTGCGCGGCCAGCTCGCGGAACAGCGGCGTCGCATCGCTGCCACGCACCGGCTGGGTCTGCGTCATGGCGAAGGTCACGCCGTAGTTCTGGTAGCAGACCTTGGCCGTTTCCGTCGCGTCGTCGTCTTCCTGGAAGAAGTCGTCGGACGGCACGCCGAGCATTTCCAGGCCGTCGCCCTTGTAGCGCTGGTAGAGCGCTTCGAGCCCCTTGAACTGAGGGGTGAAGCCGCAATGGCTGGCGGTGTTCACCACCACCAGCGCCTTGCCGGAAAACTGGCAGAGATCGAGGGTGTCCTTGGAGCGCAGCTTGGGTAATTCATGCTGCAACAGCGGCGGGCAGTCGGCAGCGAACAGCATCGGCGAGGCCAGCGAGGTGAGCAGCGCCAGCGGCAGAAAGCGGGATAGGGTCATGGCGATATCCTGATGAGGTCGGTTCAGGCTAGCTGCCGGAGCAGGCAGCGGCAATCGCCGTTCAACAGACGCCGACGCCCAGCTGCAACAGGGCGATGCCGCCGGCGCGCCAGCCGAACCAGGCCAGCGCCAGCAACGCCGCCACGCCAAGCGAGGCGCCGAGGCGCAGCAACAGGGTCCGGGTCACGCCGCCGGCCCTGCCGCCAGACGCGCCACCGGCTTCTCGCGTACCGGCCAGTTGAGCACCGCCGCGATCAGGCTGAGCAGGATCGACAATTGCCAGACCAGTTGATAACTGCCGGTGCTGTCGTACAGATAGCCGCCCAGCCAGCCGCCGAGGAACGCGCCCAACTGGTGGAAGAGGAAGACGATGCCGCCGAGCATCGACAGGTTGCGCACGCCGAACAGGGTCGCCACCGTGCCGTTGGTGAGCGGCACAGTCGACAGCCACAGCAGCCCCATGGCGATGCCGAAGGCGTAGGCGGTCCAGATCGTCAGCGGGGTGAAGACGAAGGCCGTGATCACCACCGCGCGCGCCAGGTACAGCCAGGTCAGCAGGCGCGGCTTGGACATCCGCCCGCCGAGCCAGCCGGCGATATAGGTGCCGAACACGTTGAACAGCCCGACCAGCGCCAGCACCGTGGTGCCGACCGTCGCCGGCAGATGCTGGTCGACCAGATAGGCCGGCAGGTGCACGCCGATGAACACCACCTGAAAACCGCAGACGAAGAAGCCCAGCGACAGCAGCCAGAATCCCGAATGGCCAACCGCCTCGTGCACGGCCTCGGAGAGCGTCTGCTCGTGGGCCTGAACCGGCTGCGGACGATCACGCAGCATGCCCGCCAGCGGCACGATCAGCGCCGCCATCAGGCCGAGCACCAATAGCGCCGCAGACCAACCTAGCCAGCCGATCAGGCCCAGCGTGCCGGGCAGCATGGCGAACTGGCCGAACGAGCCCGCCGCCGCCGCAACGCCCATCGCCATGCTGCGCTTCTCCATCGGCACGGCGCGGCCGACCACGCCGAGAATCACCGAAAACGAGGTGCCGGACAGGCCCAGGCCGATCAACAGGCCGGCGCTCAGCGACAGCGTCCAGGGCGAGTCGGCGAAGCCCATCAGCACCAGGCCGAGGGCATAGAGGACGCCGCCGATGATCACCGTGCGAATCGCCCCGAAGCGATCGGCCAGCGCGCCGGCGAAGGGTTGCGCCAAGCCCCAGATCAGGTTCTGCAGCGCGATCGCGAAGGCGAACACCTCGCGGCCCCAGCCGAATTCGGCGCTCATCGGCGGCAGGAACAGGCCGAAACCGTGGCGGGTGCCGAGGGACAGGGCCAGGATCAGCGCCGCCGACAGCATGATCCAGAACATCGGGCGCGAAGACGCAGCCATGTGAACTCCTAAGTTTTTGTTTTCATTCGAGGGCATGCAGCTCGTCGAGCAGCGCGATCAACGCCGCGCGCTTCTCGCTGCCGAACTTCTGCGTCAGGCGTAGCTGAGCGTCGTTCCAGGCGTGCACCGCGTCGTCCAGCCGCGCACGGCCCAGCGCGGTCATCGACACCAGGCGGTTGCGCTGGTCGACGGCATTGCCCAGCTCTAGAAGCCCCTGGCCTTCCAGCACGCGCACGTTGCGGCCGAGCGTGCTGCGCTCCAGCCCCATGGCGGCGGCAAGGTCGGTGATACTCGGCGATTCGAGCCGCTCGAGATGGCGCAGCAGGGAAAACTGCGCCGTGGTCAGCCCCACATCGGCTAGGGCGTCGTCATAGCGTTTGGTCACACCGCGGGCGGTGCGACGCAGTTGGGTGCAGAGGCAATGGGTCGTCGTCATGGATGCGTGTATATACCCGCATTCTCTCGGAGTCAAATCGTCGCACCCTGGAAGTCCTGCCGGAGGGCACCGACGCGCCTTCCGTCAGGCCGTCCAGAACTGACCGCCAAAGCACCGGTCACTAGTGGTCAAACGCGGTAAACCATGGAGCGCTCCGATGACCGAGCAACGCTATCTCTCATGCATCCAGGCCTGCAGCGCCTGTGTCATTGCCTGCGAAGCCTGCGCCGCCGCCTGCCTGCGCGAAGACGACGTGACGATGATGGCCGCCTGCATCCGCCTCGACCGCGATTGCGCCGATCTCTGCCGCCTCGCCGAAGCCCTGATGGTCCGCGGCAGCGACCTCGCCGAAGAAACCTGCCACCTCTGCGCCCTCGCCTGCCAGGCCTGCGCCGAGGAATGCGCCCGCCACTCTCATGAGCACTGCCAGCAATGCGCCCAGGCCTGCCAGCGCTGCGCGGCGGAGTGCGAGGCGATGGTGGCGTAGGGGCGGCGCGCGTTCAGGGATGATCGGAAAGATCCTCCCTGCCATTCGTTGTTGATGGCCTGCAGCTGCCATCGCCCAGTTTGCGTCGATCGGTAAAAGCGCGCTTGTGTGCCGGCATCTTCGTGGGGTTTCTCTCACGTCACGCCGCCCGATACCGATTGTCATCGGTGGACGCTGTAGCCCTTGAGCCAAGCCAGGCAATTGGCCATTATCCGAGTCCGCGCGCAGCCCTCGACCTTTCGGATCGCAATGGCTGCCAAAAGGCTTTGCTCAAGGAAGAAGCAATGGACTACGCCGTAATACTCCGTCCCCTGTTCAGCACGGCCACCTGGCTGATTCCCACCCTACTGTTGATCGGCCTGCTCAAATCGCCGTGGGCCAAGGGCCATATCGGCGAACTCCTGGTGCGGCTGTTCGCCCATTGGCAGCTGGATAGGCAAACCTACCGCCGCCTGCACAACGTCACCCTGAACACGCCCGACGGCACCACGCAGATCGACCACGTCTTCCTCTCGCCCTTTGGCATCTTCGTGCTGGAAACAAAGAACATGAGCGGCTGGATCTTCGGCAGCGAGAAGCAGGCGCAGTGGACCCAGAAGCTCTACAAGCACACCTTCAAATTCCAGAACCCGCTGCGGCAGGACTACAAACACCTCAAAGCCCTGGAAGCCACCCTCGGCGTCAACCCCGAGCACCTGCACTCGGTGATTACCTTCGTCGGCGACACCACCTTCAAAACCGAAGTGCCGGCCAACGTGACCCAGGGCATTGGCTTTATCCGCTACATCAAGTCGTTCCAGCAGCCGGTCTTCGGCGAGACTGAAGTCGACACCATGCTAAAAGCCCTCCAAACCGGCCGCCGCGCGCCGACGCTCGCTACACACCGCGAGCATGTGCAAAACCTCAAACTACGTA
Source organism: Pseudomonas sp. UBA6310 (assembly GCF_002438225.1). Lineage (NCBI taxonomy): Bacteria > Pseudomonadati > Pseudomonadota > Gammaproteobacteria > Pseudomonadales > Pseudomonadaceae > Pseudomonas > Pseudomonas sp. UBA6310. The sequence goes on from NZ_DJTK01000010.1 coordinate 6,346, forward strand.
GTGATCCGACAGCCGAGCGGCAATGCCCAAAATGCGGGAGTGCATTGGTTATTCGAACCCGTAAAACAGGGGCAAAAGCGGGGCAGCAGTTTTGGGGATGCTCGGGGTTTCCGAAGTGCCGGACGATGCAGAGCATTTGAAATGTAGGAGGGAACTGTAAATTGTGGTCTGTCCCCTATTACCTAAATTCATCCAGTTTTCAGGCTTGCCCTTTCTCGATATTGCAGTGATGCACGCCAAGACTTCACATGGAGGGAATCGAATATGAAAACAGTGAGTATCGACCTAGAAAACTGCTACGGCATCAAGAAGCTGCAGGCTAACTTCGACTTTTCCAAATCAAAGGCCTGTGCCGTCTATGCGCCGAATGGATCTATGAAGTCTTCACTTGCACAGACCTTCCAAGATGTCGCAGACGGCGCCGCCTCCAAGGATCGCATTTTCCAAGCGCGCGCGTGCAGGCGCGAAATCAAGGACGAGACCGGTGCGGATCTGCACAAGGAAGGCGTACTCGTAGTTCGTCCATATGACGAGGTTTTAGGGCACTCTCCAAAGACTTCATCGCTGCTGGTCAACCCTACGCTACGCAAAGAGTATGAAGCCCTCCATGCCGATGTCGATGCGGCAAAGGATATCTTGCTGAAAGCTCTCAAGGAGCAGTCGGGCTCCAAGAGAGACATCGAAAAGGAGTTGTCATCTACCTTCACTGCGCGAGACGACCAGCTCTATGTTGCGCTGAATCGTATCAAAGACGAAATATCTGTGATGCCCGACGCCTTGCTCGCAACAGTCTCCTACGACGTTATTTTCGACGACAAGGTACTTGCTCTACTCGCCACGGATGAAGCGAAAGCTGCCATTCAGGACTACATCAAGAAATACAACGAGCTGTTGGCGGCATCGACCTACTTCAAGAAGGGTACATTCAACTACTACAACGCCGCGACAGTCGCAAAGCAGTTGGCAGACAACGGCTTCTTTGACGCGAAGCACTCCGTCACCCTGAATGCCGATACCAAGCTGGAGATTACCAGCCAGAAGGAACTCGAAGGCCTGATCGCCAAAGAGAAGGATGCAATCTCCAATGACGAGGATCTGAAAAGGAAGTTCGCGAAACTCGACAAGCTAATTCAGAAGAACGTCACCGTCCGCGACTTTGAAGCGTACCTAATGAACCATGAAGAGCTGCTGGTACGGCTAGGTAACGTGGCAGCGTTCAAGGAGGACGTTTGGAAGTCCTACCTGAAAGCGCGCTTCGAGCCGCTTCAGGATCTACTGAACAAATACCAAGCAGCCCAAGCCAGACGCAAAGAGATCGAAGAGCAGGCAGCGAAGGAGCGCACGCAGTGGGAAGAAGTTATCGATATCTTCAACGACCGCTTCTTCGTCCCATTCAAGCTGGAGGCAATTAACCGGCTGTCTGTAATCCTCGGTCAGGAGCCGATGCTAAGCCTTGCCTTTACGTTTGAGGATGGAACAGATAAGGCCGCAGTTGACCGTAACTCACTCGTGCAGGCTCTCAGCACGGGAGAAAAGAAGGCCCTCTACGTGCTGAACATCCTGTTTGAGATCGAAGTGAGAAAAAAAGCAAAACAGGAAACACTCATCATCGTCGATGATATTGCGGACTCGTTCGACTACAAAAACAAGTACGCCATTATTCAGTACCTGATGGACATTGCCGAGGACCCTCACTTCAAGCAGATCATCCTCACCCACAACTTCGACTTTTACAGAACTATTCAAAGCCGATTTGTTCGGTACCCGGACTGTTTCATGGCGTCGAAGACTGCTACAGGCCTAGTGCTGGAACAAGCTGCTGGAATTCAGAACGTATTCGTCAAAGACTGGAAGCCAAATTTCGCTGCAGAGCCGAAGAAAAAAATTGCCTGCATCCCCTTCATGCGCAACCTCATTGAATACACCAAGGATGCGGCGGACATCGACTTCGTAAAGCTGACGTCGCTTCTGCACTGGAAAGCAGACTCCGATCAGATCACGATTTATGACCTGGATGTGATCTTCAACAGACTATTCGGCCAAAACATCACTTCAGCCGAAGGTGAAAAAACTGTAATGGCACTCATCGAGTATGAGGCCAATGAGTGCCTGAGGGCGGCCGAGGGGATCAATTTCGAGAACAAGATCGTGCTTGCCATGTCCATCCGACTCAACGCCGAGCGCTTCATGGTCAAACGCATCAACGATCCGGCTTTCGTCGCGCGCATTGATTCAAACCAAACGCCAAAGCTGCTGAAAAAATTCCGAGAACTGTTCGGCACCGAGCTTGAGACGCTCAAAATCCTTCAACGCGTGGCCTTAATGACTCCGGAAAATATTCATCTAAATTCCTTTATGTATGAGCCCATTCTGGACATGTCCGATGGACACCTGCGGAAGCTATATGGCGAGGTGATCCTGCTCGCGTAATGTCGTACCGATAGCAGCTCATTCAGACTGAGAAGATATTCAGGATCTGAACGCTATTTGGTACAAAGAACCGGTACACCAGCGGTACAGTGCTCAACTTTTACAGATTCCTCCAAATTACGCTTAAACCGCTCTACGTCGATACTTTCAGCTAACTGTACCTGCGCTTGACTACGCACGATTTCACTGGGCTTGCAGCGTTTCCAGGCAACTCATAATCCTTTGCCCTTACAACGCCAACCCCACAAGAACAACAACCTCAACCAACTCCAACACTGCCCCCACCGTATCCCCGGTACACCCGCCCAGCCGCTTCATCATCGCCCGCCGCAGGTAGGCGAATAGTACCGCCGCGAGTAGCAGAGCCCCTGCCCCGCTCCAGCCTGCGATCAGCAGAGCGCCCAGCGCCGTGGCTGCCAGCACGTAGCGTGCAGTGCTACGTGGCAGGTGGTCGGCCAGGGCTTGGCCGAGGCCGCCTTGGCGGATGTAGGGGGTGGTGAGGAACAGCGCCAGCGGGGTGGCGCGGGCGAGGATGGGGGCGAGGAAGAGCGCCTGGGTATCGCCTTGTTGCAGCAGCGCCAGCAGCGCGGCGAATTTGAGGAGCAGGACCAGCACCAGCACCACCACGGCGATCGGGCCGCTGCGGGGGTCTTTCATGATGGCGAGGGTGCGTTCGCGGTCGCCCAGGCCGCCGAGCCAGGCGTCGGCGCTGTCGGCGAGGCCGTCCAGGTGCAGGGCGCCGCTCAAGCCGACCCAGAGCGATAGCAGCAATGCCGCATGCAGGGCGGCGGGGCTGCCGACCAGCAGCGCGTTGGCGCCGAGCAGGATCAGCCCGATCAGCGCGCCCACCAGCGGGTAGTACAGCAGCGAGCGGCCCAGTTGCTCGGGGCTGGGCATGCCGGGCAGGCGGATCGGCAGGCTGGTGAGGAATTGCAGGGCGATCAGGAACGGCTGCATGGGGCTCCAGCGCTGCGCGCGGCGCAGGTTACGGGGTTGGATCGATCGTGAGGTCCAGCCGATGGCATTCGCCGTGGCCGACCACCACCGAGAGCAGTTCGCCGCGCGGCAGGCCGCGGGCGCGCGCCAGCAGCAGTCGCATCACGCCGGCGTGGGTGACCAGCAGCACGCGCTGCCCGGCGAAGCGCCGTTGCAGCCGCGCCAGGGCGCCGAGCACGCGCGTCTCGAAGGCCGCCAACGGTTCGCCGCCGGGCGGCGTGAAGCCGTAGGGGTCGGCCCAGAAATGGCCCAGCGCCTCGCTGTCGGTTTCCATCAGTTCGGCGGCGCTGCGCCCTTCCCACTCGCCGAAATGCAGTTCGCGCAGGTCCGCCTCCAGGTGCAGCGGCAGGCCGCGCTCGGCGGCCAGGGCGTCGGCGAAGGCGGCGCAGCGCTGCAGCGGCGAGCTGACCAGCACGTCCCAGGGGCCATGCGTGGCGATGCCGTTGCGCATCTGCTCCCAGCCGGCAGCGGTGAGCGCGTCGTCGAGACTGCCGCGAAAGCCGCCGCCACATTCGGTCTCGCCGTGGCGCAGCAGGTCGAGTCTCATCGGTCGGACACCGCCGCCTCGGCGAAGGTGGCCATCTGGTTGTGCAGCGCGCAGGCCAGGCGCAGCAGCGGCACCGCCAGCGCCGCGCCGCTGCCTTCGCCGAGGCGCAGGCCGAGGTCGAGCAACGGTTGCGCGGCCAGGGCATCGAGCACGCGGACGTGGCCCGGCTCGGCGCCACGGTGGCCGAACAGCAGCCAGTCGCGGCAGTCCGGATTCAGGCGCACGGCGAGCAGCGCGGCGACGCTGCAGATGAAGCCGTCGACCAGCACTGCCACGCCCTCCTGCGCGGCAGCGAGGTAGGCGCCGACCAGCGCGGCGATCTCGAAGCCGCCCAGGCGCCGCAGCACCTCGAAGGGATCGCCGAGAAAGGCGGCGTGCAACGCCAGCGCGCGCTCGATCACCGCCGCCTTGCGCGCCACGCCGCCGGCATCCAGGCCGGTGCCGGGGCCGACCAGCTCGCGCGCCGGCAGGCCGAGCAGCGCGCAGGCCAGGGCGCTGGCGGCGCTGGTGTTGCCGATGCCCATTTCGCCGCCGATGAACAGGTCGGCGCCGCTCGCCTTGGCGCGCAGCAGGCTGTCGCGGCCGGCCTGCAAGGCCAGGCGCAGCTGCGCGTCGCTCATCGCCGCCTCCCGGGCGAAGTTGCCGGTGCCCGCGCCGAGGTTCAGGTGCAGCACGCCGGGCAGCGCGTCGAGCGGGAAGGCGGTGCCGAGATCGACGACTTCCAGGCGCGCGTCCAACTGGCGGGCGAGCACGCTGATGGCTGCGCCGCCGCCGACGAAGTTGCGCAGCATCTGCCCGGTGACTTCCTGCGGATAGGCCGAAACGCCCTCGGCGACCACGCCGTGATCACCGGCGAACACCGCGATCCACGGCAGGCGGATATCCGGTCGGCCGCCCTGCAGGGCGGCCAGCGCCAGCGCGACCCCTTCCAGCTGGCCCAGCGAACCGGTCGGCTTGGTCAGTTGCGCCTGGCGCGCCTCGGCCTCGGCGCGCTCGGCGAGGTCCAGCGGACGGCAGGCCTGCCGCCACCAATCGATGGTCATAACGGTGCTCCCTTGAGAATCATCGGCAGGCCGGCGACGGTGAAAACCACCCGTTCGCAGCGCTCGGCCAGGGCCTGGTGCAGCCAGCCAGCTTCATCGACGTAACGCCGCGACAGTTCGCCCATCGGCACCACGCCGAGGCCGGTTTCGTTGCTGACGAACAGGATTCGCCCCGGCAGCTCGGCCAGGGCGTCGAGCAGCGCGTCACGCTCGGCGGCCAGGCGCTGCGGATCGTCCAGCATCAGCAGGTTGGTCAGCCACAGCGTCAGGCAATCGACCAGCAGGCAGCGCCCGTCCGCCGCCTGCTCGCGCAGCACGCCCGCCAGGCGCAACGGTTCCTCGACCAGTCCCCAGTGTGCCGGGCGGCGTTCGCGATGGGCGCGGATGCGGCTGGACATCTCGCCGTCCAGCGCCTGGCTGGTGGCGAAATAGACCACCTCGAGGCCGGACTCCGCGGCCAGACGCTCGGCCAGGCGGCTCTTGCCCGAGCGGGCGCCGCCGAGGATCAGTTCAGGCATGGGTCAGCGTTTCCAGAGGATGGGGTGATCGAAAAGCGGTGAATGTGAAAGGCGACATCCACCCTACGGATCGGTGTGAACGTAGGGTGGATCGCGCTCCACCGATCCACCGATTGGGATTTCGGCAGGCGAATGGAGACACCGGCCGGCCGCATCAGAGTCCGCATAGCGCCCTCAGGCGATCGGTATCCAGGTTCGCCTCGACCAGATCGGCCAGGCGCTCGATTTCGCGTTCGCGCAGGGCGTGGTAATCGCTGTGCTCGACCTCGCGCACGCCGGCCCAGCGCAGCAGCGCGGCGCAGGCTTCGGGCGCCTCGAACAGGCCGTGCAGGTAGGTGCCGATGACCTGGCCGTCGGCGCTGCGCGCGCCGTCCTGGCGACCGTCATCGAGGATCACCAGCGCCTCGTCCAGCGCACTGCCGGTGCTGACGCCAGCGTGGATTTCGTAGCCGCTGACGGCGGCGCCTTCCAGGCTGAGGCGTCCGCTGACCAGGCGCAGCTGCTTGTCCGCCTCCAGGCGCGTGTGCAAATCGAGCAGGCCGAGCCCGTCGCTGCCGCCGGCGTCGCCCTCCAGGCCGAGCGGATCGTCGATGCGCTGGCCGAGCATCTGCAGACCGCCGCAGATGCCCAGCAGCTTGCCGCCGTAGCGCAGGTGCCGGGCGATGGCGAGGTCCCAACCGTTGGCGCGCAGAAACGCCAGGTCGCGGCGGGTGCTCTTGGAGCCGGGCAGGATGATCAGGTCGGCCGGCGGAATCGGCTGGCCGGGGCCGACGAAGCGCAGGTCGACCTGCGGGTGCAGGCGCAGCGGGTCGAAATCGGTGTGGTTGCTGATACGCGGCAGCACCGGCACCAGCACCCGGAGGCGCTCGCCCTGCTTGCCCGGCTGACGCGCGTCTATCGCGTCCTCGGCTTCGAGGTGGAAGTCCATCAGGTACGGCAGCACGCCGAGCACCGGCTTGCCGGTGCGCGCCTCCAGCCAGTCCAGGCCGGGGCGCAGCAGTGCGATGTCGCCGCGGAAGCGGTTGATAACGAAACCGCGGACGCGCGCCCGTTCGCTCTCGGAAAGCAGTTCCAGGGTGCCGACCAGATGGGCGAAGACACCTCCCTTGTCGATGTCGGCGATGAGGATCACCGGGCAGTCCACCGCCTCGGCGAAACCCATGTTGGCGATGTCGCCCTGGCGCAGGTTGATCTCGGCCGGCGAGCCGGCGCCCTCCACCATCACCACCCGATAGGCCTCGCGCAGGCGCCCGTGGGAGGCCAGCACCGCCTGCATCGCGGTGGGTTTGTAGGCGTGATAGGCGACCGCGTTCATGTTGCCGACCGCGTGGCCGTGGATGATCACCTGGGCGCCGATGTCGCTGTTGGGCTTGAGCAGCACCGGGTTCATGTCGGTGTGCGGCGGCAACTTGCAGGCCTGCGCCTGCACGGCCTGGGCTCGGCCGATCTCGCCGCCGTCGGCGCTGACCGCGCTGTTCAGTGCCATGTTCTGCGGCTTGAACGGCGCCACCGCCACGCCCTGGCGCTGCAGCCAGCGGCACAGGGCGGTCACCAGGGTGCTCTTGCCGGCATCCGAGGTGGTGCCCTGCACCATCAGCGTGGCGCTGGCTTTCATGCACGGCTCCGGGCGAAGACTTCCAGCGCCGACTCCAGGCGCTCCCAGGCCGGCTCGTCCGGCGGCAGGCCGAAGCGCAGGCTCGACGGCGCGGCGAACAGCCGAACCAGGATGCCGTGGCAGGCCAGGTATTCGTGCAGCAGCGCGGCGTGCTCGCTGACCCACCACTGGAACAGCGCGCAGCCACCGGTCGGGCTCAGGCCGTGGCCGGCCAGCAGGTCGTGCAGCCGCGCGCCATCGGCTTCGAGGCGGCGTCGCTGGCCGGCCTGGCCCTCGTCGTCCAGCAGCAGCGTGCGCGCGATGCTGCGCGCGGCACCGCTCACCGCCCAGGGGCCGAGGATTTCATCGAGGCGATCGAGCAGCTGCGGCTGTGCCAGCACGAAGCCCAGGCGCAGGCCGGCCATGCCGAAGAACTTGCCGAACGAACGCAGCACGATCAGCCCCGGCAGGTGGCTGTGCGCCGCCAGGCTGTGCTCGGGAGTGGCGTCCATGAAGGCTTCGTCGACCACCAGCCAGCCGCCGCGCTCGACCAGCCGGGCGTGCCATTCCAGCAACTGCTCGGTGGGAATGCGCCGGCCGGTGGGGTTGTTGGGGTTGACCACCACCAGCACGTCGAGGCTATCCAGACTGCGCCGCACGCCCGCCTCGCTGATCTCCAGCAGGCGATGGCCTTCGCGGCGCCAGGCCTCGGCGTGTTCGGCGTAACAGGGCGAGACGATGCCCACCTGGCAGTAGCGACGCAGCCTCGGCAGCGCCTGGATCGCCGCCTGCGAACCGGCGACCGGCAGCAGCGCCTCGACGCCGTAGAACCGCCGCGCGGCCTGCTCCAGGCCGTCGTCCCGCTCCGGCAGGCGGTTCCACGCCTCCATCGGAACCTCCGGCAGCGACCAGCCGTAGGGCGCGATGCCGGTGGACAGGTCGAGCCAGTCGGCAAGGCCGATGCGGTATTTCTCCGCGGCTTTGCGCAGGCCGCCTCCATGGTTAAGCATTCAGCAGACTCCCGATGACCAGCAGCAGCAACCACGCCGCCACGCCGCGGCGCACCAGGCGCATCGCCCGGCGGATGTCCTCGCCACGCGCCACGCCGCCCTCGCCCAGCGGCGGACGATAACGCATCTCGCCGTGATAGATCGACGGTCCGCCCAGCACCACGCCCAGCGCCCCGGCACCCGCCGCCATTACCGGGCCGGCGTTCGGGCTACTCCACTGCGGTCCCTGCAGGCGCCAGCAGCGCAGCGCGCGGCGGGTTTCACCGAGGAGCGCGTAGGTCAGCGCGACCAGCCGCGCGGGCAGGTAATTCAACACGTCATCGAGGCGCGCCGCGGCCCAGCCGAAGCGCTCGAAGCGCGCGTTGCGGTAGCCCCACATGGCGTCCAGCGTGTTGCTCAGGCGATACAGCACCACGCCCGGTGCACCGGCCACGGCGAACCAAAACAGCGCGGCGAACACCGCGTCGCTGCCGTTTTCCAGCACCGACTCGGTGGCGGCCAGGGCCACGCCGTTTTCGTCCAGTGCCGAGGGTTCGCGGCTGACGATGTAGCCGACCCGCCGCCGCGCCTCGTCCAGGTCACCGCGCTCCAGCGCATCGGCCACCGGCTGGGCGTGTTCGTCCAGGCTGCGCAGGCCGATGGCGAGGTACAGCAGCAGCGCCTCGACGAGCCAACCGAGGTACGGCAAACGGCCCAGCGCCCAGGCCAGCAGGGTCAGCGGCAGCACCGCCAGGCACCAGCCGAGCACGCCGTTCAGCCGCGTGCCGCCGTTCACTCGGTTCAGCCGCGTCTCGATGGCGTCGGCCAGGCGACCGAAGCCCACCAGCGGATGCCAGCGCTTCGGCTCGCCGAACAGCGCGTCCAGCGCGACGCCGGCGCAGGCGCCCAGGGCCACGGCGATCATGGCTTCTCGCCCCACTGGTTGCCGAACAGCATGGCCTCCAGCGGCTGCGCCTGGGTCCAGCCTTCGCCGACCAGCATCGGCTCCGGGTAGAAGGCCTGCACCGGGCCGAGGCAGAGGATCGCCACCGGCTTGGCGCCGGACGGCATGCCGAGCAGGTCGGCCAGGCGCTGCGGATCGAACAGCGACACCCAGCCCATGCCCAGCCCTTCCGCGCGAGCCGCCAGCCAGAGGTTCTGGATGGCACAGGACAGCGAGGCGAGGTCCATTTCCGGAAGCGTGCGGCGGCCGAAGACGTGCGCCTCGCGACCGTCCTTCAGTGCGGCGACCAGCAGCTCTGCGCAGTCGCGCACGCCTTCCACCTTGAGCCGGAGGAAGTCGTCGCGCCGCTCGCCCAGGGCATCGGCGGTGAGCAGGCGCTCCTCCTCCACCAGCCCGGCGATGGCCTCGCGCAGCGCCGGACGGGTGATGCGCAGGAAGCGACAGGGCTGCATGAGGCCGACACTGGGCGCCTGGTGCGCGGCCTGCAACAGCCGGGTCAGCAGTTCAGGGGCGATTTCGCCGCCGCTGAAGTGCCGCATGTCGCGGCGCTCGGCGATGGCCCGGTAGATCGCCGCGCGCTCCTCGGCGCTGTAGGCCCATTCGTTCATGGCAGGAACCAGGTCGCCGCCGCACGCGGGTTGGACGGCATGTAGAAGTGGATGTAGGAAGCCGTCAGTCGGCCCTGGCGATACACCGCCTCGGCGGCGCCGCGACCGTTCGGACACTCGCCACGGGCCAGCGGCTGCAGCGCGCAGTCCAGCGTCGAATGGTGGTAGGTATGCCCGCGCACGCGGCCTTCCGGCAGGTCCACCGCCTGCAGCGCGAGCGCGCTCAGGCGTGGCTGCAGACGCGCTTCTCCCGGCAGCAGGCCGAGCATCTCGCCGCGCTCGCCGGCCTTGTCGCTGAGCCCGTCGAGCAGGTAGAGCATGCCGCCACACTCGGCGAGGATTGGTTTGCCTGCCGCGTGGTGCGCCCTGATCGCCGCGCGCATCGGCCAGTTGCCCGCCAGCCGCGCCAGGTGCAGCTCGGGGTAGCCGCCGGGCAGGTAGAGGCTGTCCACCGTCGGCAGGGTTTCATCGTCCAGCGGCGAGAAGAACCGTAGCTCGGCACCCAGGCGACGCAGCAGGTCGAGGTTGGCCGCATAGAGAAAGGCGAAGGCCGCATCCCGCGCCACGCCGATCCGCACGCCGCGCAGCAGCGGTTCGACATCACCCTCCTCCTGCGGCGCGACGAAGCTCACGGCGGCCGGCAGCGCGGTGTCGGCGCTCGCCGCCAGGGCATCGGCGGCGCTGTCCAGGCGCTCGTCAAGATCGAGCAGTTCCTCCGCCTGCACCAGCCCCAGGTGGCGGCAGGGCAATTCGATGCCGGCGGCGCGAGGCAAGGCGCCGTACCAGCGCTGCGTGGCGGGCAGGCTGGCGCGCAGCAGCTCGGCGTGACGCGCGCTGCCGACGCGGTTGGCGAGCACGCCGGAGAACGGCAGGTCGGCCTGGAAGGTGGCCAGGCCGTGGGCGACGGCGGCGAAGGTCTGCGCCATCGCCGCGGCATCGATCACCGCCAGCACCGGGAGGCCGAAGGTGCGCGCCAGATCGGCGGCGGACGGCGTACCGTCGAACAAGCCCATCACGCCCTCGACGAGGATCAGGTCGGCTTCCTGCGCGGCCTGCCACAGCTGCCGGCGGCACTCCGCCTCGCCGACCATCCACAGGTCCAACTGGTAGACCGGCTGGCCGCTGGCCCGCTCGAGGATCATCGGATCGAGGAAGTCCGGGCCGCACTTGAACACCCGCACACGCCGTCCCTGGCGCGCATGCAGGCGCGCCAGGGCGGCGGTGACCGTGGTCTTGCCCTGCCCGGAGGCGGGCGCGGCGATCAGCAGGGCGGGACAGGCGCGGGTTTCGCTCACGGGCGGGGACTCCACGTCGAGGGCGTGCGGGGCGTCGGGGTGGAATCGCGATGGCCGCTCATCATCACCGTCCTAGAGCGCCTGGTAGCGCACCGCGAGGTACACCGCCTGCCCCGGCTGGTTGTAGGTGGCGGCCGTCTCGTACTCGGCGCCGAGCAGGTTGGTGACCTTCGCCTGCAAGCGCCACTCCGGGTTCAGCCAGTACTCGCCGCGCAGATCGACGGTGGCGAAGCCGTGCAGGTCGGTGGTGTTGGCCGCGTTGTCCCAGCGACGCCCCTCGGCATGCAGCGACGCGCCGGCGCCGAAGCGACCGAAGCGGCGATCCAGGTCGAGGTTGAACAGTTGCTCGGCGCGGCGCGGCAGCAGGTCGCCCTGATTGGCGCGGTCGGAACGGTTCTGCGGGTCCTGGAAGGTGGCGTTGGTCGACCAGTCCCAGCCGAGCCAGTCGCCGGCCAGGCTGAGTTCGACGCCGCGGATCACCGCTTCGTCGATGTTGTAGGCGCGCAGCCCGTTGCCGGCGTTGAAGTAGGCGATGAGGTTGTCGATCTCGTCGTAGAAGGCGTTCACCGACCAGGTGCCCCAGGCGTGCTGCCCTTCCAGGCCGAATTCGAGGTTGCGCGATTTCTCCGCATCGAGGTCCGGGTTGCCGTTCACCGGGTGATAGAACTGGTTGAAGGTCGGCGCCTTGAACGCGGTGCCGTAGCTGCTGGTGAAGCGCAGCGCATCGCTCAGCGCGAACGCCCAGCCGAGGTTGCCGGTGGTGTGGTTGCCGAACTGCTCGTTGCGGTCGCGGCGCAGGCTGAGCTGCCACTCGTTGCGCCCGAAGCTGGCCAGGTACTGGCCGAACAGCCCGTCGTTGTCGCGCGAATCCTCGCGGAAGGCGGTGGTGCCGTTCACCTCGTCGTGCAGGTGGTCGTAGCCGAGCGTAAGCAACTGGCCGGCGGCGACGCTGAAGTCGTTCTGCCAGCTGAAGCTGTCGCGACGGGTGTCGATGCGGGTGTTGAAGGTGGAACCGGAGTAGGTGTCGTTCTTGTCCTCGCTGCGGCCGGCCTGCAGGGTCATCAGCCACGGCTCCAGGGGACGATAGCGGGCGCGGGCGCCGGCGACCTTCTGCACGCCGTCGGCGTTGGCGCGGGTGCCGGAATCGTAGTCGTTGTGCGAGCTCGACTGCAGCAGGTTGCCGTCCAGCTCCAGGCCGCTGGCGAAGCGATAGCCACCGCTGAAGGTGCCGGCCAGTTCGCGGTAACCGTCCGCGTCGGGCTCGTAGCCGGCCGTGGCGGAGCGCGCGCTGATGCCGTCGGTGGCATTGCTGCTGACGCCCAGGTTGTACCAGCCGTCGCGATCGCCACCGGAAACGCCGGCGCTGCCGCTGTAGCTGTCGTGGGTCCCGTAGCCGGCGGAAAGGAATGGCTTGGCGCCGCCGTTCGCATTGCCCTTGCGGGTGAAAATCTGGATCACCCCGCCGATGGCGTCCGAGCCATACAGCCCCGAACGCGGGCCGCGAACCACCTCGATGCGCTCGATCAGCTCGACCGGCAGGTTCTGGAAGGCGACGTCGCCGGTGGTCGCCGAACCGACGCGGACGCCGTCGATCAGTACCAGCACATGGTTGGAGTTGCTGCCGCGCAGGCTGACCGAGGTGCTCTTGCCGGGGCCGCCATTGTTCACCAGGCTGACGCCGGGGACGCGACGCAGCAGTTCGGGCACCGAGGTAGCCTGGCTGCGCTCGATCTGCTCGCGGTCGATCACCGTGGTCGCCGCGATGCCCTCCTGCGAGGTGCGCGTGGCGGTGCTGACCTGTTCGTCGAGCAACAGGGGCTGTTCGGCCGCTACGGCCAGGGAAAGCGAGGAAAAGCCCAGCAGCGAAAATGCCGCGGGCCTGAGGAAAGGCTTGCGTTTCAAGGAATGGTCTCCGCCGTGCCACCCGCACGACATAAGCAGGGAAAGGCGGCGGAGAGCAGCGACGCAGCGGCCAGGACAACGGCAGATACGCCCAGCAACGCCCTCCGCGATGCCGTGAACTGCGACAGGCCGGTCTCCGGGCTTGCGAGAGGAACCTTCGGGTTCCGGCGAACGCACCTTCCCATGCAGAGCACAGTGGTTAACGCGGTCGCACGACTCGCCTACCGTTGCGGGGGCAGCGCCGGAATGGTCCTTCTCGGGGTTCGAGGCAGGACGCACCGGCTTCCCTGTTTCACCCCGCCGACGTCGATCGGAGGGGCACCTGAAGCAAGCCGCGAAGGGTAGAGGCTGGGCAGGAACGCGTCAATCGTCGGCATCCGGGAGCACCTGACCGGCATGTTCGGCGACCGGGATTTCGCTTCGGCAGGGACTTTTTCCGCAGCGAACCTATCGAAACCTCTGTTACGTCCCCCGAACGAGGCCAAGGCAGGTACTGTTTCGCCCATGACGACGATCCTACAAATCTCCGACACCCACTTCGGCACCGAGCGGCCGGAGGTGGTGGCCGCCCTCGAAGACCACGTGCGCGAACACGGCGCCGACCTGCTGATTCTTTCCGGCGACATCACCCAGCGCGCCCGCCCGGAGCAGTTCGCCGCCGCGCAGGCCTTCGTCCAGCGCCTGGAACGCCACGGTATCCCCGACACGCTGGTGATTCCCGGCAATCACGACATCCCGCTGTACAACGTCATCGAGCGCTTCCTCAGGCCGTACGCCAATTACCGGCGACATTTCGGCAGGGAGCTGGAACCGGTGTTCGAGAATGACGAACTGCTGGTGATCGGGCTCAACACCACCGCGCCACGTCGCCACAAGGATGGCCTGGTGACCACGGAACAGGTGCGCCGCGTCTGCCAGCAACTGCGCACCTCGGCGCCCGGCAAGCTGCGCATGGTGGTGGCGCACCAGCCGTTCGGCGCGATGGTCAGCAGCGACTTGAGCAACCTGCAGCACGGCGCCTCCCATGCGCTCAGCCGCTGGGCCGAGGCCGGGCTCGACCTGGTGCTGGGCGGGCACATTCACCTGCCCTACGTGCTGCCCCTGAGCAAGCAGTATCCGCAGCTGTCGCGGGAGATCTGGATGGTGCAGGCCGGGACCACACTCTCTTCACGGGTGCGCGGGACTTCGCCGAACTCCTTCAACAAGCTGCGCGTCGGCAAGGCCGGCAGCAAACAGGCGTGCGTGGAGCGCTGGGACTGGCTCGATGGCCGCTTCGTCCTCGGCTCGCATTTCGATCTGGAATGGCCGCTGCCCGGCGCCGCACGGCAGGCGTGAGCACGGGCACGGCGTAGAGGTTGGCTCAGGGGTTGCGTGCGAGGTGATCGCCGTCGAGCACACGCTTGGCGCTCAGGTAGCTGCGCTGCCAGTAGGCATCGGCCAGCCTGTCCAGGCGAACCGTGCCGCCGCTGGATGGCGCATGCACGAAGCGCCCCTCGCCCACGTAGATGCCGGCATGGCTGACGGTGCGTCCGCCGCTGGTGGCGAAGAACAGCAGATCGCCCGGCTGCAAGGCAGCGCGTGACACGCTGGGCGCGCGCAGGTTGACCAGTTCTCCGGTGGAGCGCGGCAGCTTGATGCCGGCGGCGTCGCGATAGACGAAGCCGATCAGCCCGCTGCAGTCGAAGCCGCTGTCCGGCGTATTGCCACCGTAGCGATAGGGCGTGCCGACGAGGCCGAGCGCGCGGAACAGCACGTCATCCGACGAGGGCGAGAACTGTGCGGTGGGATCGACGAATACCGGCTGGGGAGCCGAGGGCGGCGGGCTGCTGGCGCAGGCACCCAGTAGAGCGGCGACGAATATGAGCGAGAGACGAGCCGGACAGGCCATGACGGGCGATCCTTATCCTGAGTGCGGCTACTCTGCCGACAGCCCGGCCCGGACGCAAGCCCGGGCCGCGCAAGGGATCAGGGGCGGTAGCTGCTCTTCGCCAGGGAAGTCTGGGCGACCAGTACGCGCTTGCCTTCCATGAAGCTGGAACGCCAGTAGCGATCGTCCAGGCTGTCGACCCGAACCCCACCGCTGCGGCGGCTGGAGGAATGGATGAACTGGTCGTCGCCGATGTAGATGCCGGCGTGGGACACGCGGCCACGGCCACGGTTGTTGAAGAGGATGATGTCGCCCGGCTTGAGGTCATTGCGCGCCACCAGCGGCGCGTCCAGGTTGATCAGCTCGCGGGTCGAGCGCGGCAGTTGAATGCCCGCCTCTTCGCGGAACAGGAAGCCAACGAAGCCGCTGCAATCGAAGCCGGTTTTTTCGCTCAGGCCACCGAAGCGGTAAGGCGTGCCGACCAGTTGGAAGCCGCGCTCGAGGATGCTGTCGGCAAGGTCGGGCAGCTTGTAGGACTTGTCCGAGCTGAAGTGCGCGGGTTGCTCGGCAACCTCGTCGCGGGCTTCGTCGTCAGCGTCGACATCGACGTTGGCGAAAATGGATTCGGCAGCGGTGGAGCTGCGGCTGTGAACCGGCAGGGACTGGTTCGACTCGGTTTGCAGCGAAGTTGAAGAGGTGGTGGCGCAACCGGTGACTACGAGTAACAGAGCCAAAGGCACGAGGGGTGCGAAGCGCTTAAGCATGGGCACGGCCGTGTCGGAAAGTTGAAGACGGCCGGACTATGCCTTCTGAACAACCCATTTGCAAATTTTATGGAACCAAATGTGACGTCAGAGTTTCGACGAAACATCTAACCGCGCCTGAGCCTTCACGTCGCCCGCGAAGAGTCAGTTTTCGTCGAGATGGGATGCAACGCCGCCGTGATGGGGCTGGCGACATGCGCCATTTTTGTGACGCTAAATCGTTCGCTGGTGGAATCACGTTTTTTGAGGCGACGAACGGTGCGGCAATCTGTCCCGGCGATCAGTGATTGGTGGTGTGCGCCAGCATCACCGACAGCTGACACAACGGCCGACCGCTCTCTTCGCGCCAGGCATTGAATGCGGCCTGCACCGCGGCAAGGTCCTTTTGGCTGGTCGGCGCCTTGTCGATCACGTCCTGAGCCTTGAGGGCGGCGACCATGTCGTCGGTGGGGATGAAGGTGTCCTTGCCGATCATCCGCAGGAAACGCGGCGCCGACAGCCCGCCGAGCTGGTTGCCGTGCTTCTTCAGGTAGGTCCACAGGCCGACGATATCGCTTTCCGGCCAATCGGCGATCAGCGCGCCGAACGAGCCTTTTTCCCGTGCCACGTCGAGGATCATCTGCGCGTTGCGTGGCACGCTCTTGAGC
The DNA here is from genome assembly GCF_002438225.1 of Pseudomonas sp. UBA6310. Classification (NCBI taxonomy): domain Bacteria; kingdom Pseudomonadati; phylum Pseudomonadota; class Gammaproteobacteria; order Pseudomonadales; family Pseudomonadaceae; genus Pseudomonas; species Pseudomonas sp. UBA6310. The sequence continues at coordinate 22,510 of NZ_DJTK01000010.1, forward strand.
TTGCCGAGGTGGCGGATCAGACGAGCGTCCTGCATCAGTCGCTCGAGGTGCTCGGCGCCCATCAGCACCACCTTTTCCGGGTCGAAGCCGAAGAACACCTGCTCGAAGGCAGGCCACTTGGCGTCCACCAGGCTGTGCTTGAGCCCGGCGCGGAAGATTCGCAGGCTGATCGTCGACAGATAACGGTCATCGCCGAGGGCGCGCAGCTGGGCAGCGCTCAACGGCTGCGGCAAGCGCGCCTCCAGTGCCTTGGCCGAACCGAAACGGTTCAGGCAGTACTCGTGCAGCCATTTGTAATCACGCATCGGAAATCATCGGCCTTAGCGATTTTGCATCTCGTAGGGGGCGGCGAAGCTGCCGTCGCTGACGTCCATGAACGCGGTGCCGTCGCCGCCGAGCAGCTGGATGCGTCCGCTGAAACGGCCCTTCACGCCCCAGTCGTCGATCGATTCGATGGTCAGGCTGAGGTGATCCTCGTCCGGGCGGAATGCCGACCAGATCGTCGTGCCGCGGCTCTTGTCGCCCTTGGACTGGATCGCGTAGCGGCTGATCAGCTTGGCGGCCGGTAGCGAATAGGTGCCCGGCTCGATGCGCTTGCCCAGGCTCCACAGCTCGATGTCGTAGCTGTCCGGGGAGTCGGGGAGATGACCGCCGACCACCAGATGTTCGCGGTCGCCGCCCATCTGCGCTTTCAGCCGTTCGTTGAAGGCCATCGGCTTGCCGTCGAGCTTCAGGGTCAGGTGCCCCTCTTCAGCCGAACCACCGCAGGCAGCCAGCAACAGGCATCCCAGCACCACCAGCACAGTGCGCATGCGCTTTCCTCATGGACAGTCGTTACAGGTTCATCACATCGAGGAAGCGCGGCGTGGCGCTCTCGTCGATGCGCAGGTTGGTGAAGTCGAACAGGTTGCGGTCGGCGAGTTGCGAGGGCACCACGTTCTGCAAGGCGCGGAACATGATTTCGGTGCGCCCCGGCGACTTGCGCTCCCACTCCTGCAGCATGTCCTTGACCACCTGGCGCTGCAGGTTTTCCTGGGAGCCGCACAGGTTGCACGGGATGATCGGAAATTCCTTGAGCACCGAGTACGCCTCGATGTCCTTCTCGCTGCAGTAGGCCAGCGGGCGGATCACCACGTTGCGGCCGTCGTCGGCGCGCAGCTTGGGCGGCATGGCCTTGAGCGTGCCGCCGTAGAACATGTTGAGGAAGAAGGTCTCGAGGATGTCGTCGCGGTGGTGCCCGAGGGCCATCTTGGTCGCGCCGATCTCGTCGGCGAAGGTGTACAGCGTGCCGCGACGCAGGCGCGAGCACAGCGAGCAGGTGGTCTTGCCCTCGGGAATCTTCTCCTTCACCACCGAGTAGGTGTCCTTCTCGACGATGTGGTACTCGACGCCGATCGACTCCAGGTAGGCGGGCAGCACGTGCTCGGGGAACCCCGGCTGCTTCTGGTCCATGTTCACCGCGACGATCTCGAAACGGATCGGCGCCACCTTCTGCAGATAAAGCAGGATGTCGAGCATGGTGTAGCTGTCCTTGCCGCCCGACAGGCAGACCATCACCTTGTCGCCGTCCTCGATCATGTTGAAGTCGGCGATGGCTTCGCCGGCCTGGCGACGCAGGCGTTTCTGCAGTTTGTTCTGATTGACCGAGAGGGTGCCCATGGCGAAAACGTCCGGCAAGTTGCGAAAGGCGCGCATTTTAAGCGCAAAACCCGCCGCCGCCCTACTCCACCCGGACATCCGGCGGAAGAGCGGCACGCCTGGCCAATGCTAAGCTCGGCGCATGCCCACCGAACTCAACCCCGCGCTGGACCTTGCCGAGCACCTGCGCCTGCTGCTTGGCGAAATGCCGGACGGCTGCGGCGAGTACCAGTTGATCCAGGTGCTCAGGCAACGCCACTGCACGCTCATTCCGCACCTCCCGCTCACCGACCGGCTGGTCCTGTTCCGTACCCATTTCCTGCTGTTCAACGCGCTCTACCGCCTGCGCGACCGGTTATGGCAGGAGAAATCCGCACACCTGGCGATCGGCGCGCTGCATATCCAGTTGCTGCCCTACCGTTCCGGCGAGGAGGCGCTGGCCGTGCACGATTCGCTGCGTGACTACTATCTGGACCTCGACCAGCTGCGGCAGACCGGGGAAAGCGACGTGGAGGCACTGCTCGCCAGTTTCTGGACGCGCCTGCACGGCGGCGAGGAGAAGCGCGCGGCGCTGGAGCTGTTCGAGCTGGACCGGGATGCGCCGCTGGACCTCGCCCTCATCCGCCAGCGCTATCGGCAGTTGGTGAGCCTGCACCACCCGGATCGCGGCGGCAGCACGGAGCGCCTGCAATCGATCAACCTGGCGATGGAAATTCTGACTCGCTATTACCGCTGAGCGTTACAGGCGGATTTGCTCTAACCCGCGGCAGGCGCGGGCTGCAGCCCCTCCTATACTGCGACATACGATCGCACCCGAATCGACCTCAATCGTTTCGACCGCTCCAGTTGGCCGACTCCCGTGGCGATCGACATAACAAGAGGAGATGCAGGCATGATCAATCATGTATGGGGGCTTTTCGCCCATCCCGATCGCGAATGGCAAGAAATCCGTGGCGAGGAGGAATCCATCAGCCACATGTACCTCACACACGTTCTGTTACTCGCCGCGATTCCCGCCGTGTCCGCCTATATAGGCACCAGCCAGTTCGGCTGGAGTCACGGTGGCGAGCCGGCGGTTCGTCTGACCGAGGCCAGCGCGGCGCAGATGACCGTGATGTCCTACCTGGCGATGCTCGCCGGGGTCGCGGTGATGGGCGCCTTCATTCACTGGATGTCGCGTACCTACGCGGCGAGCCCGACGCTCGCCCAGTGCGTGGTGTTCGCCGCCTACACCGCCACACCGCTGTTCATCGGCGGGCTCGCCGCGCTCTATCCGAACCTGTGGCTGGCGATGGCGGTCGGTACGGTGGCGGTCTGCTACACGGCGTACCTGCTCTACGTCGGTCTGCCGACCTTCATGGGCATCTCGCGCGACGAGGGTTTCCTGTTCTCCAGTTCGGTGCTCGCGGTGGGGCTCGTCCTGCTGGTGGCGATGATCGCGCTGTCGGTGATCTTCTGGAGCATCGGCGTGGGGCCTGTCTACACCAACTAAGAGGTCTCATCCTCGCCTATCAAGCCGCCTACGGGCGGCTTTCGCGTTTGCCGATACCGTTCGCCGGGTAAACGGCCAATCGATGAACCCTGCTTTTCCTCGAAACGTCTACTGGTTAAGCCGGCCCGTTGGGTACGGGGACAACAACACGTTTGAGGAGAAACACCATGACTCCACATTTCGTATCGCTGATGACCCATCCTGACCGGGCCTGGGTCGAGATTCGCAACGAAGAGCAGGCCAACAGCTCGCATTACCTGGGACACCTGTTCCTGCTCGCATTGATTCCGGCGATCTGCCTGTTCGTCGGCACCACCATCACCGGCTGGACCCTGGTGGAAAACGAGACCGTACGCCTGGACAGCAGCAGCGCCCTGCAACTGAGCGTTCTGCTCTATCTGTCGTCGCTGTTCGGCGTGTTCCTGATGGGCGCCTTCGTGCGCTGGATGACCCGTACCTTCGACGCCCGTCCGACGCTCAACCAGTGCATCGGCTTCGTCGCCTACATGGTCACCCCGCTGTTCCTCGCCGGGCTCGCCGCCCTGTATCCAAGCCGCTGGCTGGCGGTGATCGTCCTGCCCATCGCCGCGGCGTATTCGGCCTACCTGCTGTTCATCGGCCTGCCGAAGTTCATGCGCATCCCGCGGGAGAAAGGCATGCTGTTCTCCGCCTCGGTGCTCGGCGTCGGCATCCTGATGCTGGTGCACACCCTGGTCAGCATGATCCTGTTCTGGATGCTTATGCTGCAGCCGACCTACGAACGTAGCGCGCCGGACCAGGCCTATCCGACCGTCCAGGAACGTCCGAACGAAGTGCCCAAAGGGCTTTGATTTCTCCCTCCTCTGGCATAATGGCACTCCCCAGGAGTGCCCTATGCCCCACCAGCTGAACGCCCGCGTCGAAGCCTGTTACCAGCTCGCTGAGGCCTTTTTCAAACGCAGTTTCCCGCGCCCCGAAGTCAGTCTGAAGCTGCGTGGGCAGAAGGCGGGCGTCGCCCATCTGGATGAAAACCTGCTGCGTTTCAACCCGCAGCTGTATCGGGAAAACAGCGAGGACTTCCTGCGCCAGACGGTCGCCCACGAGGTCGCCCACCTGATCGCGCACCAGGTTTTCGGCCCGCGCATCCGTGCGCATGGCGAGGAGTGGCAACTGGTGATGCGGGGCGTCTACGAGTTGCCGCCGAACCGCTGCCACAGCTACGCGATCACTCGCCGGCCACGCAGTTGCTTCGTTTATCGCTGCAAGTGCGCGGACGGGGAGTTCGACTTCTCGGCGCAGCGTCATGCGCTGGTGGGCAAGGGACGGAGGTATGTGTGCAGGCGTTGCAAGGGGACGCTTAGTTTTACGGGGGAAAAGCGGGAGGGTTGAGTTTTCGGTTAGGGATCGCAGACCGGCTTTAATCAGACTCACTGTGTCAGGGTTATGAGTTAGAGCCGCCACGTTCCGTATGCACCGGTTCTACCGGTTGCGCCCTTACGGCGCGTCACTTTCTCTTGCTTGGCCAAGAGAAAGTAACCAAAGAGAAGGCCACCCCTGCATCCGGCCCCGACTGCGCCGGGGTTCCCTCGTTCCATCGACGCTCCGGGGGCCGGCGTACAAGGGCCATCCATGGCCCTCTACGCCTCTCGCCGCATCCATGCGGCTCGCCCCCCTACACGACGATTCCACTCGGCCTACTGAAGGGGCGCTCGGTGGTGTCTGAAGGTTCGTTCTCCGGAGAAGCGAAAATCGTAGGGTGGATCGCGCTTCATCGATCCACCGGGGGGAACAGAGCGTCATCCACCCTGTGCTTCTATCGGCGCCCCGTCAGGGGCGAAACCCAAACTCCAAACAGGCTTGCAAGCCAAGAACGAGCCCCGACGCTGCGCGCCGCATCACCTCAACTCCCCCCTCAACTCCACCACCCTTTCCCGCATCACCGCCCTTCCGGCATCCGGCGCCAGCGGTTCGCCCGCCACCAGGCCGACCCGCGACCACAGCCGGCGGAAGATGCCCTTGTGCGGATCACGGCTGAAGAAGCTGCCCCACAACCCCTGCAGCGCCAGCGGAATCACCGGCACCGGGTTTTCTTCGAGCACCCGTTCCACGCCGGCCTTGAACTCGCCGATCTCGCCATCCAGGGTCAGCTTGCCCTCAGGGAAGATGCACACCAGCTCGCCGTTGCGCAGGTACTCGGCGATGCGCTTGAACGCGGCGTCGTAGATCAGCAGGTCCTCGCTGCGCCCGGCGATGGGCACGGTGCCGGCGGTGCGGAACACGAAGTTGAGCACCGGCATGCGGTAGATCTTGTAGTACATGACGAAGCGCACCGGCCGCCGCACCGCGCCGCCGATGAGCAGCGCATCGACGTAAGACACGTGGTTGCACACCAACAGCGCCGCGCCCTCCTCCGGGATGCGCTCCAGGCCACGGTGCTCGACGCGGTACACCGAGTGGCCGAGCAGCCAGATCAGGAAGCGCATGCCGAACTCCGGCACGATCTTGAAGATGTAGGCGTTGACCGCGATGTTCATCAGCGAGACGACGAGGAACAGCTGTGGAATCGACAACCCGGCAACGGTCAGCAGCAGGATCGAGACGATCGCCGAGAGCACCATCAGCAGCGCGTTGAGAATGTTGTTCGCGGCGATCACCCGCGCGCGCTCGTCCTCGCGGGTGCGCGACTGGATCAGCGCATACAGCGGCACGATGTAGAAGCCGCCGAACACGCCCAGGCCGAGCACGTCGCCGAGGATCAGCCAGGCCTGCGGCACGCCCAGCACCTGCAGCCAGGTGTGCGGCTCGGCGGCCTGCGGGAAGCCGCCGGAGCGCCACCACAGGAGGATGCCGAACAGGCTCAGGCCGAACGAGCCGAACGGCACCAGGCCGATTTCCACCCTGTGCCCGGAGAGCTTCTCGCACAGCGCGGAGCCCAGCGCGATACCCACCGAGAACACGGTGAGGATCAGCGTCACCACGCCTTCGTCGCCGTACAGCAGGCTCTTGGCGTAGGTCGGGATCTGCGTCAGATAGATCGCACCGAGGAACCAGAACCACGAGTTGCCCACCAGCGAGCGCGACACCGAGGGCCGCTGGCCGAGGCCCATGCGCAGGATGCGCCAGGACTGGCGGAAGATGTTCCAGTCCAGCTCCAGGCCGGGCAGCGCCGCCGCCACGCGCGGGATGCCGCGGCTGCTCAGGTAGCCGAGCACCGCGACCGACACCACCGCCGCGCCGACCCACTGCGCGTAGCCCTCGCTGGACATCAGCACGCCGGCGCCGATGGTGCCGCCGAGGATCGCCAGGAAGGTGCCCATCTCCACCAGCGCGTTGCCACCCACCAGTTCGTCGTCACGCAGCGCCTGCGGCAGGATCGAATACTTCACCGGGCCGAACAGCGCCGAGTGGACGCCCATGCCGAACAGCGCGAGGAACATCAGCGGCAACATGTTGAGCAGGAAGCCGGCCGCACCGATCGCCATGATGACGATCTCCGCCAGCTTGATGGCGCGGATCAGCGCGTCCTTGGCGAACTTCTCGCCGAACTGCCCGCCCAGGGCCGAGAACAGGAAGAACGGCAGGATGAACAGCAGCGCGCAGATGTTCACCAGCAGCGCGGGGTCGGCCGACAGGCTGAGCTTGTAGAGGATCGCGAGGATCAGCGACTGCTTGAAGACGTTGTCGTTGAACGCGCCGAGCAACTGGGTGACGAAGAACGGCAGGAAGCGCCGGGTGCCGAGCAACGCGAATTGCGATCTGGATTTCATTGAGCCCTCGCCTGAACCGGATGGCACGCCCTGGTCGTCGAGGGCATGCCGTTGCGGCCCAGAGGTTAGGCGAATGCGCCGACAGCGGCTAGATCGGCAACTGGCCGAGCGCCCCGCGCAACACGAAGAACACCAGCAGGCCGCCGCCGATGGTCGCCAGCAGGTTGCGCGTCAGTGCGGACAGGGCGATGGCCGCGATCCCCGCCAGCAGATAGGCGTTGTCCAGGCGCACCGCCCAGTGCTGACCATCCGGCAACAGCATGCCCGGCACGATGATGGCGGTGAGCACCGCCGTCGGCACGTAATGCAGGCCCTGGCGGATCAGCGGCGGGAAGCGCAGATGCGGGAAGGCGAACAGGCAATAGCGGGTGGCGAAGGTGATCGCCAGCATGCCGAGGATCAGCAACCAGTTGTTCATTGGCAGAGGTCCTCGTCCGGCGTTGCGCAGCGCCGTTCCAGCAGCACGCCGACGACGATGCCGCTCAGCGCCGCCGCCATGAGGCCGAGCTTGTACGGCAGCCCGTGACAGGCCAGCGCCACCGCCGCCGCCACCAGCGCGGCGGCCAGTTGCGGGCGGTTCTTCAACATCGGCACGACGATGCCGATGAAGGTCGCCAGCATGGCGAAGTCCAGCCCCCAGGCACCGATGTTCGGCACCGCCTGGCCGAAGACCATGCCGGCGAAGGTGCACAGCAGCCAGTTCACGTACATCGCCAGTTCGGCGCCGAGGAAATACCA
>NZ_DJTK01000010.1:30451-32257 GCF_002438225.1 Pseudomonas sp. UBA6310
GGCACCCGCCAGCGCTTGGGCAGATGCCGCACGAACGGCTGCAGGCTGGCGCTGTACAGGGCATGGCGCAGGTTGACCACCAGCGTGGTCAGCAACACCACGGCGAGGGTCGCGCCGCTGGTCAGCAGGCTGATGGCGATGAACTGCGCCGAGCCGGCGAACACCAGCGCGGACATGCCGAGGGTTTGCCACGGCGTCAGCCCGGCGGCGCCGGCAAGGCTGCCGAAGATGATGCCGAACGGCATCGCGCCGAGCAGCATCGGGGTCATATCGCGCAGGGCCTGCAGGAATTCGTGACGACGGGACATGGGCTCTCCTCTGGGCAACGGAGGATAGGAGCGCGTGTCATCGACGTCTTGAACGATCTTGCGCATGAGTTCGGGTGGGGTGGAGCGCTTCGCGTGGTACGGAAACGCCCGAGCACTGCATCAGCCGGTAGGGTGGGCTTTAGCCCACCAGCTCACTCCATCGCGTGGGCTGAAGCCCACCCTACCAAACGGCCCGAGGGTGGAGCGCTTTGCGGTACCAAACGTCCGAGCACTGCATCAGCCCGTAGGGTGGGCTTTAGCCCACCAGCCCTCTCCACGGCGTGGGCTGAAGCCCACCCTACCAAATGGCCCGAGGGTGGAGCGCTTTGCGGTACCAAACGTCCGAGCACTGCATCAGCCGTAGGGTGGGCTTTAGCCCACCAGCCCACTCCACGGCGTGGGCTGAAGCCCACCCTACGCCCTTGCGAGCGCGCCATCAGGCCAGGTGGATTTCCACGCGTTCCTTGCCCTTTCCGGTGTTGCGGCGCTTCAACCTGAGCGCGCCGATCTCTCCGGTGCGCCGCGGATGGGTACCGCCGCAGGCCATCTCGGCGAATCCCTCGACCTGCCAGAACCGCCGCTGCGCGGCCTCGTCGGTGAAGGCGCAGCGAATCGGCAGATCGGCACGTACCAGTTCCCCGACCTCGGCCTGCAACCCTTCGAACAGGCTGGCGATGCTGGAATCCAGGGCGAAATCGATACGCGCCTTGTCTTCGCCGATGTGCGCGCCGATGCGCTCGATGCCGGGAATCTTCCGGTAGATCAGCTGCAGGACCATCTCCGCGGCGAAGTGCAGGCGCATCAGGCGGTAGCGGCGCGGCCAGTCGATCAGCACCTCGACGGCATCGCCGGCGAGCAGGCCGTGCCCCGGATCGAGCCGATAGCGGATATCCAGGCCCTCCTTGCGCGCCTCCCGCACCGGGCGCCCGGCGATGCTGCCGTGGTCGCTCTCCTGCCCGCCGGAGAAGGCGAAGATGATCGTTTCGGCTAGGCGCACCCAGTCATCCTCCACGGCGACCACGCGCGTCTCGAGCCGGCTGCGGTAGGCGTCTTTCCAGAACAGCTTGTCGGTGGCCATGGCCCCTCCCGAAAACGAGCCAGGGCGGCAGGTTAGGCGCTCCCCGCCCGGGGAGTCTTGAACGATCTTGCGCCGCGCGCGGAGCCTGGATGCGCTGTGCAGCCAGACGTTCAGGCCGGACCCTGCGGGAGAGGTTGCCTACCGCGCGCAGGCCTGGCGGTATTCGCCGGGCGTCACGCCGTAAGCCTGCTTGAACTGGCGGTTGAGATGGCTCTGGTCGGAAAACCCCAGCTGCACGGCGACCGCCGCCGGCGCCAGGCCCAGCCTGAACAGGCTGCGTGCCTGGTCCAGGCGCAGCTGTTTGAGCCAGGCGTACGGCGGCATCCCGGTGGCACGCCGGAACACCCGCGCAAAGTGGAACGGCGACAGGTTCACCGCCGCGGCGAGCGCCTCCAGCGACGGCGGCTCGGCAAGCTGCGC
>NZ_DJTK01000016.1:0-5546 GCF_002438225.1 Pseudomonas sp. UBA6310
GTCTTGTCGAAGAACTGCCGGATTTCCGCGATCAGGGCAAACGGACTCCAGGTGCCGGCGTGACCACCGGCTCCGGCGGCCACCGCGATCAGCCCGTCGACGCCGGCTTCGGCGGCTTTCTCGGCGTGCCGGCGGGTGGTGACGTCGTGGAACACCAGGCCTCCATAGCTGTGCACGGCGTCGACCACGTCCTTCACCGCGCCGAGGCTGGTCACCACAATGGGCACCTTCTTCTCGACGCAGATCGCCAGGTCCGCCTGCAGGCGCGGGTTGGTCGGATGGACGATCAGGTTGACGGCGAAGGGCGCCGGCTCCTGCTGTCGTGCCAGGCCTGCCTGGATCTCTTCCAGCCAAACCCGGAAGCCCTCGCTGTCGCGCTGGTTGAGCGCGGGAAAGCTGCCGATGATGCCATTACGACAGCAGGCGAGGACCAGCGCGGGATTGGACACCAGGAACATCGGCGCCGCCATCAGGGGCAGGCGCAGGCGTTGATCGAGCGAGGCGGGCAGGGACATGGCGTTTTCTCTTGTTATGGGTCAGAAGGGTTTGACCACCACCAGGATCACGATGGCGATCAGGAACAGTACCGGAATTTCATTGAACCAGCGGTAGAAGGTCTCGCTGCGGCCCGGTTCGCCGCGGGCGAAGCGTTTGATCTGCGCGCCACAGACATGGTGGTAGCCGATCAGCAGGACCACCAGGGTGAGCTTGGCGTGCAGCCAGCCGGCGCCCTTGAGCAGGCCCGGGTTCATCGACAGCAGGCCGATGCCGAACACCAGGGTGGCGATCATCGCCGGCAGCATGATGCCGCGGTAAAGCTTGCGCTCCATGATGCAGAAACGCTCGCGGCTGGCCGCATCCTCGCTGCTGGTGTGATAGACGAACAGCCGGGGCAGATAGAACAGCCCGGCGAACCAGCAGACGATGGAAATGATGTGCAGCGCTTTGATCCAGAGATAGAGCATCGGGGTGCTTCCAGGTAGTCACGGTGCGCAGATAGTAGTTGCACCGCTCCCGCCCGTCACCACGCCGGTTGGCCGCGGAATGCACGCGGACGTATCATCGAAGGGCGCTCCATCTTCATGCGGCAACTTGGGGCAGTTCGCAGAATAGTTGACCGATTTTCTGGGGTAAGCGGATAATGGCAAGCCCCAATGCAGTTCAGGCAGCGTAACGCCGGGAGATATGCAACATGAGTGTCGAAACCTTCACCCCTACTGCCATGCTGTTTTCGCAGGGTGCTGCGAGCAAGGTGAAGAACCTCATCGATGAGGAAGGCAACCCTCGTCTGAAGCTTCGCGTTTTCGTGACGGGCGGCGGCTGTTCCGGTTTCCAGTACGGTTTCACCTTCGATGAAGACACCGCGGACGATGACACCATCATCGAGCGCGAAGGGGTCAGCCTGGTGGTCGATCCGATGAGCTTCCAGTACCTGGCCGGCGCCGAAGTGGATTATCAGGAAGGCCTGGAAGGGTCGCGATTCGTCATCAACAATCCCAACGCCGCCACCACCTGCGGCTGTGGCCAATCCTTCTCGATCTGACGCCGCTTCGCCTTGTCGACGCCGTGCACTGCACGGCGTTTTAGTTTCTGCGATTCAGGCCGGATAGATCGCGCCCAGTACACGCAGACCGCGTGCCCCGGTGACTTCGGGACGGTTGCCGGGAATTCGCTCCAGGCAGCAATGCGCGAGCCAGGCGAACGCCATCGCTTCGACCCAGTCCGGCGACACGCCATAGGCTTCGGTGCTGGCCACCGTCGTCCCGGGAAGCAGTTGTTCCAGTCGCTGCATGAGTGCCTGGTTGTGCGCGCCGCCGCCGCAGACCAGCAACTCATGCGTATGCGGCTGGGCGGAGCGTAGCGAGTCGACGATGCTCAGAGCCGTCAGTTCGAGCAGCGTGCGCTGCACATCGGCGGCTGCGACGGCGGGGTGCTGCGCCAGGTGGCCTTCCAGCCAGGGCAGGTTGAACAGCTCGCGTCCGGTGCTTTTCGGCCCACGGGCCTGGAAGAATTCGTTGGCCAGCAGCCGGTCGAGTAGTGCCCCATCCAGCGTGCCGCTGGCGGCCCAATCGCCGTCGGCATCGAAGGCGTCGCCGCGTTGACGACCAATCCAGGCATCCATCAGCACATTCCCCGGGCCGCAGTCGAAGCCGCTCACCGAGCCATCCGCATGCAGCAGGCTCAGGTTGCTGAAGCCGCCGACGTTGAGCACCGCGCGCGGATGTCCGAGGTCGCTGAACAGGCTCTGGTGGAAGGCCGGAACCAGAGGTGCGCCCTGACCGCCGGCGGCGACGTCGCGCCGGCGGAAGTCGCCGATCACGGTAATTCCCGTCAGCTCGGCGAGCAGCGCCGGATTGCCGATCTGCACGGTGAAGCCGCGAAGCGGTTCGTGGCGAACGGTCTGCCCATGGCTGCCTATCGCCCGGATATAGGCGGCGTCGAGTTTCTGCTCGGCGAGCAGTTGCTGAATGCCCTGGGCCGCCAGCTCGACCCACTGATTCTCGGCCAGCGAGGCGCGCGCCAGCTCATCGACCCCTGAGGTGCAGAGGCTGAGCAGATCGCTGCGAAGGTGCGGCGGCATCGGGATATAGCGGGAAGCGAGCAGCCTGGGCTGGGTGTGCTGCTCGATCAGCGCGATGTCCAGACCATCGAGGCTGGTGCCGGACATCACGCCGAGGTAAAGCGCCATGGCTCAGCGCTTGTTGTTGAGGGCCAGCATGGTGGCTTTTTCCTGCTCCATGCGGGCGAGCAGTGGCTTGCTTTGCTGCAGGAAGCGCTGCTTCTCGCCGCTGCTGATGGGGTCGGCCATCGCCATCTTGATGCTCAGGGGGTCGACTTGGGTTCCGTCGACCTGGAATTCGTAATGCAGGTGCGGGCCAGTGGACAGCCCCGTGGTGCCGATGTAGCCAATCACCTGGCCCTGCTTCACGGTAACGCCGTTGCGAATACCCTTGGCGAAACCCTGCATGTGGCCGTACAGCGTGCGATAGCGCTGGTTGTGCTGGATGATTACAGCATTGCCGTAGCCGCCCTTGCGCCCGGCGAGGAGGACCTTGCCATCGCCGGCTGCCTTGATCGGCGTGCCGCGCGGCGCGGCGTAGTCGACGCCCTTGTGCGCGCGGATCTTGTTGAGGATTGGGTGTTTGCGGCCCATCGAGAAACGCGAGCTGATTCGCGCGACATCCACCGGAGTGCGGATGAAGGCCTTGCGCATGCTGTTGCCGTCGGCGGTGTAGTAGCTGCTAACGCCCTGCTTGTTGGTGTAGCGAATGGCGCTGAACGTCTTGCCGCGGTTGACGAAGCGTGCGGCGAGGATGCTGCCGGTGCCTACACGTTTGCCGTCGAGCATCTTCTCTTCGTAGATGGCTTCGAATTCGTCGCCCTCGCGCAGGTCCTGGCCGAAGTCGATGTCGTAGCCGAAGATGTTTGCCAGGTCCATGGTCAGGTCGTGGGAGAGACCGGCGCGCTTGGCGGACATGAACAGCGAGCTGTCGATCACGCCATGGGCATACACGCTGCGCACGTCAGGCTTGGCCAGCTCACGCTTGAACACGTAACCACCGCTGCTCTTGGCGAGGCTGACGCGCTCCATGTCCGAAAGCTGGGAGTGCAAGCTTTCCAATTGGCCGTCAGGGGTGAGCTTGAATTCCAGCGCCTGGCCGACCTTCAAACGGCCAAGGGCCTTGGCATCCTTGCTGCTGTCGAGCACTTCGTGCAGCGTGGCGGCGGACAGGCCGACCTTGGCGAACACGGTGGACAGGGTGTCGCCATTGCCTACCCTGACGACCTTGATGGAAGGGTCGGCAGGCGCCTCGTTGCTGGCCGCGGAGGTGTCGTCAGACTCGCTCGACTCGGCATCGGCGCTCTGTTCGGAATCCGCCGTTTCGATTTCGGCGAAAGGCGATGCGGCTACTTGCTGCTCGCCGGCGCTTTCCGACTGCAGGGTGGCATCTTCCTGAGGGATTTCCTGGCTGGGGCTAGTGAGCTCCAGGTCCAGATTCGTCCTTTTCGCTTCAACTTCGCGAGAAGGGAATACCAGCAGTGCCAGGCTAAGCAATGCGGCTATACCACTGGCAGCCAGGATGTGGCTTTTCGGGTAGAGCTCTGCTTTGGAAACGTTATGCGTCATATGGCGTCTGGTGATTTTGGCTACGAAATAACTGTCTAAAATATAACCAAAATTTCCTCGAGGCAACCCTGAATGCTGTGGTCTTTTGCCCGGCCATCACGCTGCCACCAGGGTGAAATTTGTTTTTCGGAGCTGATCTTGTATGGTTGCTCCCCTTCGTCCAACACCTATCGAGTCATGCCATGAAGTCTGTGGAAGAGCAGCTCGCGCAGATCAAGCGCGGCGCGGAAGAGATCCTTGTTGAAGCCGAGCTGATCGAGAAGCTCAAGTTGGGGCGTCCGCTGAGGATCAAAGCCGGTTTCGACCCGACCGCTCCGGATTTGCATCTCGGTCACACGGTGCTTATTAATAAGCTGCGGCAGTTCCAGGCGCTGGGTCACCAGGTGGTCTTCCTTATAGGTGATTTCACAGGGATGATCGGCGACCCCAGTGGCAAGAGCGCCACGCGTCCTCCGTTGACGCGCGAGCAGGTGCTCGACAATGCCGAGACCTACAAGGCGCAGGTATTCAAGATTCTCGACCCGGCGCGCACCGAGGTGGCTTTCAACTCCACCTGGATGGATCAGTTGAGCCCGGCCGATTTCATCCGTCTGGCCTCGCAGTACACCGTGGCACGGATGCTCGAACGCGACGATTTCAGCAAGCGTTACTCGACCAATCAGCCCATCGCGATCCATGAGTTCCTCTATCCGCTCGTACAGGGCTACGACTCCGTCGCACTGAACGCCGACGTCGAGCTCGGTGGCACCGATCAGAAGTTCAACCTGCTGATGGGGCGCGAGCTGCAACGTGCCTATGGCCAGCCGGCGCAGTGCATCCTCACCATGCCGCTGCTCGAAGGGCTGGACGGGGTGAAGAAGATGTCCAAGTCGCTGGGTAACTATGTCGGCATCCAGGAAGCGCCGGGAGTCATGTACAGCAAGCTGGTCTCGATACCCGATGCGCTGATGTGGCGTTACTTCGAGCTGTTGAGCTTCCGCAGCCTCGAAGAGATCGAGGCGTTCCGCGGTGACATCGCGCGCGGTGCCAACCCCCGCGACATCAAGATCAAGCTGGCCGAAGAGATCGTCGCTCGCTTCCACGGCGAGGAAGCTGCTGCAGGCGCACATCGTTCCGCGGGTAACCGTATGAAGGATGGCGAGCTGCCGGAAGATCTGCCGGACGTGGTCCTGTTCTCCGCCGAGGACCTCCCGATCGCTGCCGTCCTTAATAAGGCAGGCATGGTGAAGAACGCTGCAGGTGCCCGCGACCTGCTCGGTGCGGGAAGCGTGAAGGTGGATGGCGAAGTGGTTTCCCGAGACTTCGTCTTCAAGCTGGGTGCAAGCCACGTCTGCCAGGCCGGCAAGAAGGCATTCGCACGCATCATCGTTAAAGTTGAATGAAGCCTCGAAAAAACGGTTGACGTGAGTTTTTGGCT
>NZ_DJTK01000035.1:0-1936 GCF_002438225.1 Pseudomonas sp. UBA6310
CCATGCGCACCGTGCGGGGCATCTGGCGCGCGCAGCGCACCCTACGGGTTCGGGGGCGATCCGGCCTGCAGGTGCTCCTCGGTTTTTGGCTCGCGCAACCGGTCGCGGTTGGCGAGGGTCGGGAACAGCTTGATCCAGGCGCCCGTCACCAGCAGCGTGCCCACGCCGCCGAGCACCACCGCCTGGACGGTGCCGAGCCAGTGCGCGGTGAGGCCGGATTCGAATTCGCCGAGCTGGTTCGAGGCGCCGATGAACAGGCCGTTCACCGCGCTGACCCGGCCGCGCATCTCGTCCGGCGTCTCCATCTGCACGAAGGTGCTGCGGATTACCACGCTGATCATGTCCGCGGCGCCGAGCACGGCGAGCACCGCCAGCGAGAACCAGAACGAGGTGGAAAGGCCGAAGGCGATGGTGGCCACGCCGAACAGGCCCACCGAGGTGAACATCACCCGGCCGACATGGCGCTCGACCGGAAAACGCGCCAGCCAGAACGACATCAGCAATGCACCCACCGCTGGCGCCGAGCGCAACAGGCCAAGGCCCCAGGGACCGGTGAGCAGGATGTCGCGGGCGAACACCGGCAACAGCGCGGTGGCGCCGCCGAGCAGCACGGCGAACAGGTCCAGGGAGATCGCGCCGAGCACGTCGCGACGGCTGCGGATGAAGCGGATGCCGGCCAGCAGCGAATGCAGGGTGGCCTTCTCCTGTTTCATCGGCTGCTGGCGCGCCGGCAGTTGCAGCATCAGCGCTACGGCGAAGCCATAAAGCAGCACGGCCGGGCCGTACACCCAGATCGAGCCGAAGGCGAACAGCAGGCCGCCGAGGGCCGGCGAGATGATGGTCGCCGCCTGCATCGCCGAACCGGACGCCGCCACCGCCGCCGGGAACAGGGCGGGCGGGATGATGTTCGGCAGCAGCGCCTGGGTGGTCGGCATCTCGAAGGCGCGGGCGGTGCCGAAGAGGAAGGCGATGGCGAAGATCATCTCGCGGGTGACGCTGTCGGTGGCGCTGCCGATCACCAACGCGAGGGCCGTCAGCCCTTGCAGCGTCTGGCACAGCGCGGCGACCTTGCGCCGGTCGTAACGGTCGGCGACGTGTCCGGTGTGCAGCATGAACAGCACGCGCGGCATGAACTCGAAAAGCCCGACCAGACCCAGGTCGAGGACATTGCCGGTCAGCTCGTAGATGTGCCAGCCGATGGCCACTGTGATCATCTGGAAGGCGCTGGAGGTGAATACCCGGGCGAACCAGAAGGCGAGGAAGGGACGCTGATGGCGAAGGAGCAGCTTGGCGTGGGTGGACATGCGGCGGGTCGCCTCGGAAGCGGGGGCGCAGAGTAACACGCAGGTAACCGGATGTTTCGGCGGGCCGCCCGACTGCTACCGGGGGTGCAGATGAACCAAGGGCGCCTCGCGGGGCGCCCTCAGGGGTTGAACGGACTCATGCGGTGTCCTCAGGAAGCGCGGTTGTGCTCGGCATCCTGCTG
Organism: Pseudomonas sp. UBA6310; assembly: GCF_002438225.1. NCBI lineage: Bacteria > Pseudomonadati > Pseudomonadota > Gammaproteobacteria > Pseudomonadales > Pseudomonadaceae > Pseudomonas > Pseudomonas sp. UBA6310. Next base: position 1,487 of record NZ_DJTK01000035.1, read on the forward strand.
GGCCACCAGATTGCCCTGGTCGAAGCCACTCTCGATCAGCGAGGCACGGTTGTGTTCGGCATCCTGTTGCGCGACTTGGTCACGGTTGGAGCGGGTTTCGATCAGCGAGGCGCGGTTGTGCTCGGCGTCCTGTTGGGCGACCTGATCATGGTTGGAGCGGATTTCGATCAGCGAAGCGCGGTTGTGTTCGGCGTCCTGTTCTGCGACCAGGACCTGGGCGGCCGGAGTGACACCTGCGGTCTGGTTCTGGATGGCAGGCTGTGCGGCGAAAGCGGCGGTGGAGAGACCGGCGACGATCAGGCTGGCGAGAAGTTGAGTTTTCATGGTGCACCTCGTGTTCGGAAGAAGTCGGTAAGTGAGTACGGTTCCCATGCTAGCGCGACGAATTCGATAAAGAAGATGATCCGTGTGATGGTGTATATCGATGCGCTTAATTGTCTGGTTATATTT
>NZ_DJTK01000035.1:2200-99649 GCF_002438225.1 Pseudomonas sp. UBA6310
CGAACGGGTACGCGGCTGGGAGGTTGCGCATCGCATCGGTTTTCATTTGAAAATTATTCTCGATAAATATATGGTCCGCCTCTTCCCGAGCCTCGAGTGTTCGACGTGTCGTCGCCCTCCGATTCCCCGTCCCCCGACGGCCAGTTCCAACGCCATGCCGGCGAGCTGTTGCGTTTTCTCACGCGCCAGCTGAATTGCTCGGAACTGGCGGCGGACCTGCGGCAGGAAACCTGGCTGCGTTTCCGTCGCGCCCAGCCGGGGGAGATCGGCAACCTGCGGGCCTTTCTCTACCGCATCGCGCGAAACCTGGTCATCGACCATCGCCGCCAGCTGGACGCCCGCGCGCCGCAGGAGCCGATGGACGAGCAACTGGAAAGCCCCATGCCCGGACCCGAACGCTACGCCTCCGGCAGCCAGCAACTGGCGCAGTTGCACGCGCTGTTGCAGGAACTGCCGCCGCACGTGCGCAAGGCCCTGCTGTGGAATCGCCTCGACGGGCTGACCCAGCGCGAAATCGGCGAGCGCCTCGGCGTCTCCGAAAGCATGGCCGGGCGTTATATCCTGAGGGCCCTCGAGTACTGCCAGAGCCGCATGGATGACCCGTCATGAATGAGCCCGCCACCCGTGCCCGCGAATGGCTGGTGCTGCTCAACTCCGGCCGCGCCAGCGCCGCCCAGCGCGCCGAGGCGGAAGTCTGGCGCCAGGCGTCGGCGGCGAATGCCGAGGCCTGGAACCGCGCGCAGCGCCTGTGGGGCCTGATCGGCGAACTGGGCAGCAGCGCCGCGGTGGTCGACCCAGCGCCATTGCCCGCACCACGCCGTCGTTGGCGGCTAGGTTGGGCCGCGCCGCTGGCAGCGGCCGCGTGCCTGGTGATCGCCCTGTGGCTACCGCAGGAACACTGGGTCGGCTGGTACGCCGACATCCACACGGGCGCGGGGCAGCTGCGTGAAGTGGCGCTGGAGGACGGCTCGATCCTGATGCTCAACGGCAATACCGCGCTGGACTGGGACATGCACGGTGGCGAGCGCCACGTCCGGCTGTATCAGGGCCAGGCGGATTTCCAGGTCGCCAAGGATGCCGAGCATCCGTTCGTCATCCAGGCCGGGCCGGCGCGCATCCGCGTCACCGGCACGCGCTTCGACGTCAACTACAGCGGCGACCGGGTGCTGCTGTCGGTCACCGAAGGGCACGTCGAGGCGAGCCAGGACGGGCAGCCGGCGGTGGCGGTGACCGCGCAGCAGCAGGTGCTCTGGCAACACGGCGTGCTGCAGGCGGTCCGGCCGCTGGATGCCAGCCAGGCGCTGGCCTGGCAGCGCGGACGGCTGGTGTTCAGGTCGCGACCGCTGGAAGAGGTGTTCGCCGAGCTCGCGCGTTACCAGGATGGCCGCGTGCTGTTCCTCTACGACCAGGCCCGGCGCCTGGCGGTCACCGGAGTGTTCTCCCGGCAGCAGCCGCAGGCGGTCTTCGACGCCATCGAAGCGACCCTGCCCGTCAGGCTGACCCGCCTTCCCGGCCTCCTGCTGGTCTCCGCCAAGGGCGCGCAGGACCCGGCCCGATAGCCGGACGCGTCCCGGTTTTCGCGGGCGCGAAAAAAAGTGGCGTGCCAGGTTCAGAAAAGAGAGGGCGTTTCGTCTTCCTCCTGCAAATGCGAATTTCTCGCATCGTCCTTTGCAGTGATCAGGAATCGAACCATGCGGCCACATCGCCATCCTCTCGCCCGCGCCCTTCTCGTCGCTCATTTCGCCATCGCCCTGCCGGCCGCCTGGGCCGTGCCGCTGGATGTTCCCGTCCAGAGCCTGGAATCCGCGCTCACCACCTTCGCCGAGCAGGCCGACATCCGCCTGCTCTACAGCGCCGAGATGACCGAAGGGCTGAGCACCGCGCAGCCCCTGCAGGGCGATTACTCCGTGGCCGAAGGCCTGCAGCGCCTGCTGCAGGGCTCCGGGCTGGGCTACCAGGCCGCCGGCGACGGCACCATCACCCTGGTGCGCAACCCGCAGGGCGCGGCCCTGGAACTCGGCACCGCTATCGTTAGCGCACGCTCGGCCGCCGCTGATGGCCTGCCGGAAGCCTACGCCGGCGGCCAGGTGGCCCGCGGCGCGCGCATGGGCATCCTGGGCAACCAGGACATGCAGGACGTGCCGTTCAGCTTCTCCAGCTACACCTCCGAGCTGATCGAGAAGCGCCAGGCGCAAACCCTCGGCGACGTGCTCGCCAGCGACCCGGCCGTGCGCCAGTCCTACGGCTTCGGCAATTTTTCGCAGGTCTTCGTGATTCGCGGATTTCAGCTCTACTCCGACGACATCGCCTTCAACGGGCTTTACGGGATACTGCCGCGGCAGATCATCTCCGCCGAAGCCGTCGAGCGGGTCGAGGTGTTCAAGGGCGCCAACGCCTTTCTCAACGGCGTGGCGCCCGGCGGCAGCGGCGTGGGCGGGGCGATCAACGTCGTGTCCAAGCGCGCCGAAGACACGCCGACGCGCAGTGTGACGCTGGATTACACCAGCGACAGCAAGACGGGCGTCCACCTCGACCTCGGGCGGCGCTTCGGCGAGGACGATCGCTTCGGGGTGCGCGCCAACATTGCCCAGCGCGACGGCGAGTCGGCCGTCGATGGGGAGAACTCGCACTTCACTCTGGCGGCGTTCGGTCTGGACTACCGCGGCGACCGTTTGCGCCTGTCGACCGATTTCGGCTACCAGAAACAGCGCGTCAACGAAGGGCGGTCGGTGGTCTACCTGACTAGCGCCGGGCTCGGCGGGAAGGTGCCGAAGGTCCCCGACGCCAACGACAACTACTCGCAGCCCTGGGCCTACTCCCAGCTGGAAGACACCTACGGCATGTTCAATGCCGAGTACGACCTCGATGACGACTGGACGCTCTACGGCGCGGCGGGTGGCAAGTACACCCGCGAAAATGGCGTGTACTCCTCGCTCTACGTCACCTCGCCGAGCGGCGCCGCGACGGTCGGGCGCCTGTATTCGCCACTCGATCAGGAGACCTACAGCACGGTGGCCGGATTGCGCGGCAAGCTGACCACCGGGCCGGTCAGTCACCAGCTGAACGTCGCGGTGAACGGCATCTGGCAGGAGAAGCGCAATGCGTTCGAGTCGACTTCCGCTACCAATCGGCTGCCCGGAAACCTCTACGATCCGTTCCCCAGCCCGGAGCCCGTGGCGGGCGTCAGCGGCGATATCCACGACCCGGACACCACCGGCAAGGTGAAGAACCGCAGCGCGGCGATCTCCGACACCCTGGGCTTCTTCGACGACCGGGCACTGCTCACCCTCGGCGTGCGCCGTCAGTCCATCGCGGCGGATGCCTGGAGCGCGGCAACCGGCCTGCGTACCTCCAACTACGACGACAGCATCACCACGCCGGTCTACGGGCTGGTCATCAAGCCCACCGAGTACCTGTCGTTCTACGCCAATCGCATCGAGTCTCTTCAGCAGGGACCTACGGCCCCCGGCGCTTCGAGCAATCCAGCCGGGCAGATGTTCGCGCCCTATCGCAGCAAGCAGCTCGAGGCGGGAGTCAAGCTCGACTGGGGCACCTACGGCGCCAGCCTGGGGGTTTACCGCATCGAGCAACCGCAAGGCGTCACCGGCCCGGACAACTTCTACCGGGTGGATGCCGAACAGCGAAACCGCGGCGTCGAGCTGAGTCTGTTCGGCGAACCGCTGGTCGGGCTGCGTGTCCTGGCCGGGGGCACCTGGATCGATACCGAGCTGAGCGGTACATCCGGGGGCGCGAACGACGGCAATCGTGCGGTCGGGGTCCCGGAGTTCCAGTTCAACCTCGGCGCCGACTGGGACGTGCCGGGCATGCCGGGGGTGAGCGTCAACGGGCTGCTGCTGCGTACCGGCGGCCAGTTCTACGATTCCGCCAACACGTTGAGCATTCCGGCCTGGACGCGTATCGATCTGGGCGCGAGCTACCGGTTCACGGTGGAGGCACGCGACGTCACCCTGCGTGCCGGCCTGGAGAACGTCGCCAACGAGGACTACTGGGCCTCGGCGAACGGCGGTTACCTGACCCAGGGCGCGCCACGCACGTTGAAGGTCTCGGCCACCGTCGACTTCTGAGCGGCGTCGTGCGGCACGCTTAGAGCGCCGTCGGAGGCGCTACTTGCGCGCCTTGAGGATGACGAACTTGGGCGTCGCCGCGACCTGCTCCACGCCGCGGAACAGGCGCTTGAGCTTGACGTGATAGCCCAGGTGGCGGTTGCCGACGATCCACAGTTCGCCGCCCTGCACCAGCGCCGCGTGGGCCTGCTGGAACATCCGCCAGGCGAGGAAATCGCCGACCGCCTGCTGCTGGTGGAAGGGCGGGTTGCACAGCACCAGGTCCAGCGAATCCGCCGGCTGGCTGGCGAGGCCGTCGTCGGCGCGAATGTCCACCGGGCGCTCGCCCAGCGCCGCGCGCCAGTTGTCCGCCGCCGACTGCACGGCCATGTACGACTCGTCCACCAGCGTCAGCTGCGCCTGGGAATTGCCCAGCGCGTAGACGATGCCGAGCACGCCGTTGCCGCAGCCGAGGTCGGCCACGCGCAGTTCGCCCAGTTGCCGCGGCAGGTGCGCGAGGAACGCGCGGGTGCCGATGTCCAGGCCTTCGCGGCAGAACAGGTTGGCGTGATTGAGCAGTTCCAGCGGCGGCTGCTCCAGGCGGTAGCGGCTGGGGTAGGGCGAGCGCGGCGCCGCTTTCTGCTCCGGCGTGGCGAACAGCAGCCGCGCCTTCTTCACCGCCAGCGAAGCCTGCAGCGGGCCGATGTATGTCTCCATCAGCTCGCCGGCGGCGCGCGGCAAATGCTTGATCATTGCCCCGGCGACCACCCGCGCGCCCGGCGCCAACTGGTGGTGCAGGCGAATCAGCTGTTCTTCGAGCAGCGCCAGGGTCTTCGGCACGCGGATCAGCACCCAGTCGAACGGACCTTCGGCGCGCTGGCTGGCGGGCACGAACGCGACGGCGTCGGCGGGCAGGCCGTTGCGGGCGAGGTTCTTCTGCAGCGCCAGATGGCCCAGGTGCGAATCACCGCTGCTGACCACGCGGGCCTTGCCGGCCAGGGAGCAGGCGAGGGCACCGAAACCGTCGTTGAGCAGCAGCACCCGGGCGTCGGCGGCCAGCCCCAGCTGGTGCAGATGGTTCAACAGGTACTCGTCGGCGGCATCGAAGGCCTGCAGCGGCTCGTGGTTCTGCTCCGGCTGACGGATCAGCTCGAGTCGGGCGAAGGGCGTGGTGAAGGTGTTCATCGGCGGATCGCGGGCGCTGGCGGCTGGGCCCGGCATTCTACCTGCAAGCGACGCCGGCCGAAGCGCCCGGTACCTGCTTCATTTGACGCGTCTTTCACATCGGCTTGACCTGGCGTTGATGAGGGCGCGGCTAGGATGCGCGCGCCCGGCTCCCTCGCCGGACGCCTCCCACCTGTCGCCGTATCCACAGGAAGTGTCCATGCCGTTGTCGTCATCCCGTTCCCGCCTGCCCGCGCCGCGCGCATCCATCGCCCGCCACCTGGCGTTCACCCTGGGGAGTGGGCTCGTCCTGCTCGTCCTCTATTCGCTGCTGCGCGTGGCCTTGCTGGTGTACAACCGCGAGCTGATCGGCAGCGCGACGCCCGAGATGTTCGGCGAGGCCTTCTTCAATGGCCTGCGTTTCGACCTGCGCCTGGCGGTCTACGCCTGCGCGCCGCTGGTGCTGTGTCTGCTGTGGGCGCCGGCGATGCGCCTGCGCGGGGCGATGCGCGCCTGGCTGGTGCTGTTCGCCAGCCTCACGCTGTTCCTCGGACTGCTGGAGATGGACTTCTACCGCGAGTTCCACCAGCGCCTCAATGCGCTGGTGTTCCAGTACCTGCAGGAAGACCCGACCACCGTCGCCAGCATGCTCTGGCACGGCTTTCCGGTGGCGCGCTACCTGCTGGCCTGGGCGCTGGGAACGCTGCTGCTGGCCTGGCTGTTCAAGCGCCTGGACGTGGCGACCCGCGCCGCGCCGCAGTCGTCGGGCCGGGGCGCCGCCTGGTACTGGCGCCTGCCGGTGTTCGCGCTGTGTCTGGTGATCTGCGTGATCGCCGCGCGCGGCAATCTGCGCCAGGGGCCGCCGCTGCGCTGGGGCGATGCCTACACCACCGAATCGATGTTCGTGAACCACCTCGGCCTGAACGGCACCCTGACCCTGGTGGACGCCGCCAAGCACAGCTTTTCCTCGCACCGGCAGAATACCTGGAAGGCCAGCCTGCCCGCGGATAGGGCCCTGCAGGTGGTGCGCGAGATGCTGCTGACGCCCAACGACCGCCTGGTCGATGCCGACAGCGCCGCGCTGCGTCGCGACACCACGCCGCCAGAAGCCGGCACGCTGCCGATCCGCAACGTGGTGGTGATCCTGCTGGAGAGCTTCGCCGGGCGTTACGTCGGCGCGCTGGGCGAGCCGGGCAACATCACGCCGAACTTCGACCGCCTGGCGAAGGAGGGGCTGCTGTTCACCCGTTTCTTCTCCAACGGCACCCACACCCATCAGGGGATGTTCGCCACCATGGCCTGCTTCCCCAACCTGCCGGGCTTCGAATACCTGATGCGCATGCCGGAGGGCGCGCATCGCTTCTCCGGGCTGCCGCAGCAGCTGAATGCCCGCGGTTACCGCGACGTGTACGTCTACAACGGCAATTTCCAGTGGGACAACCAGTCCGGGTTCTTCAGCAACCAGGGCATGAGCCGCTTCGTCGGCCGCGAGGATTTCGTCGACCCGGTGTTCATCGACCCGACCTGGGGCGTGTCCGACCAGGACATGTTCGATCGCGGCGCCGAGGAACTGCTCAAGCTGGGCCGTGAAGGAAAACCCTTCTACGCGCTGTTGCAGAGCCTCTCCAACCACACGCCTTACGCCTTGCCCAAGGACCTGCCGGTGGAGCCGGTCACCGGGTTCGGCTCGAACGATCTGCACCTCACCGCGATGCGCTACGCCGACTGGGCGCTGGGCCAGTTCTTCGAGAAGGCGCGCAAGGCGCCGTACTTCAAGGACACCCTGTTCGTGGTGCTCGGCGACCACGGTTTCGGCAGCACCGAACAGCTCACCGAGATGGACCTGTTCCGCTTCAACGTGCCGCTGCTGCTCATCGGTCCGGGCGTGAAGGAGAAGTTCGGCAGCCTGCGCGACACCGTCGGCACGCAGATCGACGTGGTGCCCACCATCATGGGCCGGCTCGGCGGCACCACCCGCCAGCAGTGCTGGGGCCGCGACCTGCTCAACCTGCCGGCCGGCGACCAGGGCATCGGCATGATCAAGCCGTCCGGCGGTGAACAGACCGTGGCGCTGGTGAAGGGCGGGCAGATCCTCGTGCAGCCGCGCGACCTGCCGGCGCGGCTGTACGACTACCGGCTCGGCCACGATGCGAAGGTCAGCCTGGCCACCGATACGGCGGCCGAAGCGCAGATGAAGGACAGCCTCGACGCCTTCATCCAGACCGCCACCCGCAGCCTCAAGGAGAACACCGCCGGCGCCGTCGGCCAGCCGTAAGTCGCGGGCGCGCTCCGGCGCAGAGGCGCAACCTATGCCCCAGCGCGGGCTATACACCTGCCGCCCGCCGGTGTTTATGCCAGTGGCAATGCGCGACACTAGGCGCGCATTGCCAGACGAGAGCGAGCCATGACCGCCAGCGACGACAAGTTCACCCGCCAGACGCTGCTCGACGTGCAGCCGCTGACCCCGAGTCTGTTCGGCCTGCGCACCACGCGCGATCCGGGTTTCCGCTTCCGCGCCGGTCAGTTCGCCCGGCTCGGCGTGACCAAGGCCGACGGCAGCACGGTGTGGCGGGCCTACTCCATGGTCTCGGCGCCGCACGACGAGTTCCTCGACTTCTTCTCCATCGTCGTGCCCGGCGGCGAATTCACCAGCGAGCTGAGCCGCCTGCGGGTCGGCGACGAGCTGCTGGTGGACAAGCAGGCCTTCGGTTTCCTCACCCTCGACCGCTTCGTCGACGGCCGTGACCTCTGGCTGCTGGCCACCGGCACCGGCGTCGCGCCCTTCGTCTCGATCCTCCAGGACTTCGAGGTGTGGGAGCGCTTCGAGCGGATCTTCCTCGTCTACAGCGTTCGCGAGGCGCGCGAGCTGGCCTACCGCGAGCTGATCGCCGGTCTCGCCGGCCGCGACTACCTGCAGGAGCATGCGCACAAGCTGCGCTTCATCCCGGTGGTCACCCGCGAGGCGCATCCCGGCGCACTGCAAGGGCGCATCACCACGCTGATCGAGAACGGCGAGCTGGAGCGCGCTGCCGGAGAAACGCTGCAGCCGGGGCATTCGCGGGTCATGCTGTGCGGCAATCCGCAGATGATCGAGGACACCCGCGCGCTGCTGAAAACCCGCGACATGCAGCTCTCGCTGAGCCGTCGGCCGGGGCAGGTGGCGGTGGAGAACTACTGGTAGGCGCGAACGCGCTGTTACGTTTTTCCGCTTAGCATCCGCCGCGCCGGCCACTAGCATCTGGATTCCTTTCCCTGGAATCCGCCCCTCGATGGACAGTGACTCACCCTGCCAGACCGTTTGCCGATCACCCTTCCACCCCTTCGTTCGCCGCGGAGGGTCGCACTGATGGAATGGATCGCCGATCCGACGGCCTGGCTGGGCCTACTCACGCTGATCGTCCTGGAAATCGTCCTGGGCATCGACAACCTGGTGTTCATCGCCATCCTTGCCGACAAGCTGCCCCCCGAGCAGCGCGACCGCGCGCGACTGATCGGCCTGTCGCTGGCGCTGATCATGCGCCTAGGCCTGCTGGCGAGCATTTCCTGGCTGGTCACCCTCACCGCACCGCTGTTCGAGGTGTACGGTCACGCGTTTTCCGGGCGCGACCTGATCATGCTGTTCGGCGGCATCTTCCTGCTGTTCAAGGCGACCATGGAGCTGCACGAGCGCCTCGAGGGGCGCACCCACGTACAGCAGGGCGCGCGTGCCTACGCGGCCTTCTGGCCGGTGGTGGCGCAGATCGTCGTGCTCGACGCGGTGTTCTCGCTGGACGCGGTGATCACCGCGGTGGGGATGGTCGAACACCTGCAGGTGATGATGATCGCCGTGGTGATCTCCATCGGCCTGATGATCATCGCCAGCAAGCCGCTGACCACCTTCGTCAACGCCCACCCGACGGTGATCATGCTGTGCCTGGGCTTCCTGATGATGATCGGCTTCAGCCTCACGGCCGAAGGCCTGGGTTTCCACATTCCCAAGGGCTACCTGTACGCGGCGATCGGCTTCTCGATCCTCATCGAGCTGTTCAACCAGCTCGCCCGCTGGCGCCGCAAGCGCCACCTGCAGGGCCGCCGCAACATCCGCGAACGCACCGCCCACGCCGTGCTGCGCCTGCTCGGCGGGCGCCGGCTGGATGCCGAGGAGGTCGACGAGGAGATCGCCGACATGCTCGATGCCGGTGACGGCGAGGCGGCGCTGTTCGGCCGCCGCGAGCGGGTGATGATCAGCGGCGTGCTGAACCTCGCCGAACGCTCGATCCGCACGGTGATGACCGACCGCATGCGCGTCGCCCACCTCGACCTGCTGGCGCCGCCGGAGGAGCAGCGTCGCAGGCTGCTGGATTCCCCCTATTCGCGCCTGGTGGTGGCGCGCGGCGCGGCCATCGACGAGCCGCTGGGCTACGTGCAGAAGAAGGAACTGTTGCGCGAGCTGCTGCAGGGCGAACAGCCCGATATCGAGCGCCTGGTGCGCGTACCGATCAACCTGCCGGAGAGCTGCTCGGTGCTCAACGCGCTGGAGCAGATGCGCCAGGCGTCCACCCACGTGGCCTTCGTGGTCAACGAATTCGGCCATTTCGAGGGGCTGCTGACGCTCACCGACATCCTCGAGTCGATCGCCGGCGAGCTGCCGGATGCCAGTGAAGTGCAGGGGCCGGACATCCTCGAGGCGGACGACGGCTATCAGGTCAGCGGCGCGCTGAACCTGGCGGTGCTGCGCCGGCGCCTGGGCTTCCAGGCCAGCGCCACCGACGATTACCAGACCCTCGCGGGCCTGGCGATGAGCCTGCTCGATCGCCTGCCGGTCAGCGGCGACCGGCTCGAGTACGCGGGCTGGCAACTGCGCGTGCTGGAGGTGAAGGACCGGCGCATCGCCCGGCTGGAGCTGCGTCCGCCGGCGGCCTGAGTCTCCAGGCATGAAAACGGCGCCCGAGGGCGCCGTTTTCATTTCATTGCGGATTGGTTCAGAGCGGCGGTTTCGTGTCGATCGCCGGGCTGCGCTGCTCCTTGAGGATGTCGCGAATCTCGGTCAGCAGCACCTCTTCCTTGGTCGGGGCCGGCGGCGCGGCCGGCTTGACCTCTTCGTGCTTGCGCAGCTTGTTCATCATTTTGACCGCCATGAAGATCGCGAAGGCGACGATCAGGAAGTCGAACACCGTCTGGATGAATTTCCCGTACGCCAGCACCACCGCGGGCGCATCGCCCTGCGCCGGCTTGAGGATCACCGCCAGGTCGGAAAAATCCACGCCGCCGATCAGCAGGCCCAGCGGTGGCATGACCACGTCGCCGACGAACGACGAGACGATCTTGCCGAACGCGGCGCCGATGATGATGCCGACGGCCATATCGACGACGTTGCCTTTCATGGCGAATGACTTGAACTCTTGGACAAAGCTCATGGGCTGCTCCTTCTGATCGGGGAAACGGATTCTCCGCACTCGGGGCGCTGGCTCCGGGCGCGGACATGCAAGGTGTTAAGAGGGACTGCACTCCAGGCCCGGCAGTTCCGGCGGAGTTAAGGCCAGTTTACGTCGGGAAGCGCCTCGAAGGCCGGTTTGGCGAACAGATAGCGCTGGTAGAGGTAGATTCCCATCGCCTTGAGCGCGGCATATTCGCCAGCGGTTTCCACGCCTTCGGCGATCAGCCCGATACGCAGTTTGCGGCAGATCTGCGCCACGCTTTCCACCAGCACCTGGCGCACGGCGTCGCCGTCGATGCCGCGCAGCAGCTGCATGTCCAGCTTGATCAGGTCGGGCTGGAAGTCGGCGAGCAGATTGAGGTGCGCATAGCCGGCGCCGAAGTCGTCGATGGCGGTGGAGAAACCCATCTTGCGATACGCGCGCAGGATGCCGGCCAGGTGGTCGAGGTCCTGCACCTGTTCCTGCTCGGTGACCTCGAAGATGATCCGCTGCACCGGGAAGTCCAGCTGGCGGGCGGTTTCCAGGGTCGCGCGGATGCAGGTCTCGGCCTTGTACACGGCGTTGGGCATGAAGTTGATCGACAGCTTTCCCGGCAGCGGCAGCCGGGCCGCCTGGCGCAGCGCGGTGATCCGGCACAACTGGTCGAAACCGTAGCGGTTGGACGCATCCACCTGCTGCAGCACGCTGCCCGCGCCCTCGCCGGCGGGGCCGCGCACCAGCGCCTCATGGGCGAAAATGCTGCGGTCGCGGATGTCGATTATCGGCTGGAAGGCCATGCTCACCGGCCGCTCGAAAGTCTCTCCTTCGCGACAGGCGGTGCAGCGTGAGAGGTCATTGTTCATCGGGGCTCCAGGGGCGGCGAGCAGTCATTCCGGTAGACGCGGAGGGCTGCGTCAAATTCACTTGCAGAGGGCTTGAATGGGTTTGATCGGGGTCAAGGGCGGACCGGTAGCGGTGGTTTACGTTGCGCCAAATTTTCAACTATGGAAGCGCAATCATGCACATCGAATACTATTCTCAGCCCAGTGAGTTCGATCGGCAACGTTCCGATTCCCTGAAACTGCGCAAGGCCAACCCGCGTTTCGCCCGCCTGGCCGACCAGTTCGACGACGTCGACAAGCGCATCCTTCGTGTCGAGAGCGGCGTCGAGAAACTGGACGACACCCAGCTTTCCGCATTGAAGATGCAACGCGTCGGCCTGCAGAAGGACCTCAGCAGCCAGCTGCGCAAAGCCGCCGGCGAGTGCTGCAACTGCGGCAAGGCCTGCAGCGCCTGATTCCAGCGCAAGCCTCCGGCCCGGACCGAGCGATCGATCCGGGCTTTTTTATGGGCGGAGATTCCCTGTCGGCCCTGTACGCGGTCGAGGCATGCGCAGCGGGTATGATGGCGCATTCTTTTTCGCGGGAGTTATCCATGGCCAAGGCCAAGCGCATGTACGGCTGCACCGAGTGCGGCGCCACCTTCCCCAAATGGGCCGGCCAATGCGCGGAATGCAACGCCTGGAACACGCTGGTGGAAACCATGATCGAGGGCGCACCGTCCTCGACCTCCGGGCGTGCCGGCTGGGCCGGCGAACAGGCGCAGCTGAAGACCCTGGCCGAAGTCAGCATCGAGGAAATGCCGCGCTTCTCCACCGCCTCCGCCGAGCTCGACCGGGTGCTCGGCGGTGGCCTGGTCGATGGCTCGGTGGTGCTGATCGGTGGCGATCCGGGTATCGGCAAGTCGACCATTCTGCTGCAGACGCTGTGCAACATCGCCGCGCGGTTGCCGGCGTTGTACGTCACCGGCGAGGAGTCGCAGCAGCAGGTGGCGATGCGGGCGCGGCGCCTGGAGCTGCCGCAGGACAAGCTCAAGGTGATGACCGAAACCTGCATCGAGTCGATCATCGATACCGCGCGGCGCGAGCGGCCCAAGGTGATGGTGATCGATTCGATCCAGACCATCTACACCGAGCAGCTGCAATCGGCACCCGGCGGCGTCGCCCAGGTCCGCGAGAGCGCGGCGCTGCTGGTGCGTTTCGCCAAGCAGAGCGGCACGGCGATCTTCCTGGTCGGCCACGTCACCAAGGAAGGCGCGCTGGCCGGGCCGCGCGTGCTGGAGCACATGGTCGATACCGTGCTGTATTTCGAGGGCGAGTCCGACGGCCGCCTGCGCCTGCTGCGCGCGGTGAAGAACCGCTTCGGCGCGGTCAACGAACTGGGCGTGTTCGGCATGACCGACAAGGGCCTGAAGGAAGTCTCCAACCCCTCGGCGATTTTTCTTACCCGCGCGCAGGAGGCGGTGCCCGGCAGCGTGGTGATGGCCACCTGGGAAGGCTCGCGGCCGATGCTGGTGGAGGTGCAGGCGCTGGTCGACACCAGCCACCTGGCCAATCCGCGACGCGTCACCCTCGGCCTCGACCAGAACCGACTGGCGATGCTGCTTGCCGTGCTGCACCGGCACGGCGGCATCCCGACCTACGATCAGGACGTGTTCATCAACGTGGTTGGCGGGGTCAAGGTGCTGGAGACGGCGGTCGATCTGGCGCTGATGGCCGCGGTCATCTCCAGCCTGCGCAACCGCCCGCTGGAACATGACCTGCTGGTGTTCGGCGAGGTCGGCCTGTCCGGCGAGATCCGCCCGGTGCCGAGCGGTCAGGAGCGCCTGAAGGAAGCCGCCAAGCACGGCTTCAAGCGCGCCATCGTGCCGCGCGGCAATGCGCCGAAGGAGGCGCCGCCGGGCTTGCAGGTGATCGCGGTGACGCGCCTGGAGCAGGCGCTGGATGCGTTGTTCGAATAGACGGGCGCGGCCTTACACCCCGCCGAGTGCCGCCAGCTCGCGCTCGAGCAGGGCTTCGTCGCCGAGGTTCAGTTCGACCAGCCGGCGCAGGTGGCTGATGGAGTCGAGGTCGATGTGCTGGCAGATGAATCCCAGATAACCGCCCTGTTCACGGGCCAGGCGCATTTCCATGTGCACCTGGATGTCGCCGCCCAGGTCGATCAGCGCGCGGAACGGCTGTTCCGGATCGCCTGACCAGTGAGCCGGCTGCTTGATCAGCAGCCCATGCAGGGACACGTCCTGTAATGCGCCCACCCAGCGCTGATCGCCCTGGGCAATCTCGGTCACGGCGTCGAATGCGATGCGCTGGAAACGCCGACGTTCGTTGTTATCGCTAGTCATCTCGGGCTCCTCGGGTTTTCCACACTATAGCGACCCTGCGGCCAACCTGCGCGGCCGGTCGATCGCGGGTGTGAACGGTGCCGCGCGCCTTCCGTCCGAATGGACCTCGCGGTGGCTCAAGGGCGGGGCTCGCGGATCATCGGAAAGGCTTGTGCTCGGCGCCCAGGCCGGCAACACTTCGGCCCGTCGTTTCGCTTACTGGCAACAGGCGCGGGCGACAGCCAGGATCATGCTGCCGCGCGTAGCGATTTGGTCGAATAGGGATTTGTTCGGGCCGGGTCTAGACTGTTGCGGCAGTCGTCAGTTCTCTCGTTGGGAGTCCCTCATGAACAATAACAATAGCCTCCTGCGCCATCTGCCCTGGGCAGTGCTGGCCGTGGTGGGCGCGTGTGCCCTTGGTGTCGTGGCCCTGCGCCGCGGTGAAGCCATCAATGCCTTGTGGATAGTCGTGGCGGCGGTCGCCCTCTATCTGGTCGCCTATCGCTACTACAGCCTGTTCATCGCCAACCGCGTGATGCAGCTGGACCCGACCCGCGCGACGCCGGCGGTGCTCAACAACGACGGTCTGGACTACGTTCCGACCAACAAGCACATCCTCTTCGGTCACCATTTCGCCGCCATCGCCGGCGCCGGCCCTCTGGTCGGCCCGGTGCTCGCGGCGCAGATGGGCTACCTGCCCGGCACGCTCTGGCTGATCGCCGGCGTGGTCCTCGCCGGCGCGGTGCAGGACTTCATGGTGCTGTTCATTTCCACCCGTCGTAACGGCCGCTCCCTGGGCGAGCTGGTGCGCGAGGAAATGGGCCAGGTGCCCGGCACCATCGCGCTGTTCGGCGCCTTCCTGATCATGATCATCATCCTCGCGGTGCTCTCGCTGATCGTGGTGAAGGCCCTGGCCGAAAGCCCGTGGGGCATGTTCACCGTGATGGCGACCATCCCGATCGCGATGTTCATGGGGATCTACATGCGCTACATCCGCCCCGGCCGCATCGGCGAGATCTCGGTGGTCGGCGTGGCCCTGCTGCTCGGTTCGATCTGGCTCGGCGGGCAGATCGCCGCCAGCCCCGAGTGGGCGCCGCACTTCACCTTCACCGGCGTGCAGATCACCTGGATGCTGATCGGCTATGGCTTCGTGGCCGCCGTGCTGCCGGTCTGGCTGATCCTCGCACCGCGCGACTACCTGTCCACCTTCCTCAAGATCGGCACCATCATCGCGCTGGCCATCGGCATCCTGGTGGTCATGCCCGAGCTGAAAATGCCGGCGCTGACCCAGTTCACCGACGGCACCGGCCCGGTGTGGAAGGGCACCCTGTTCCCGTTCCTCTTCATCACCATCGCCTGCGGCGCGGTGTCCGGCTTCCATGCGCTGATCTCTTCGGGCACCACGCCGAAGCTGCTGGCCAACGAATCCCACGCCCGCTACATCGGTTACGGCGGCATGCTGATGGAGTCCTTCGTCGCCATCATGGCCATGGTCGCCGCCTCGGTGATCGAGCCGGGCGTGTACTTCGCCATGAACAGCCCCGCGGCGGTGGTCGGCGGTGACGTTCAGGCGGTTGCCGCGACGGTCACTAGCTGGGGCTTCGCCATCACCCCGGAAGCCTTGCAGGCGGTCGCCCACGACATCGGCGAGAACACCATCCTGGCCCGCGCCGGCGGTGCGCCGACCCTGGCCGTGGGGATCGCGCAGATTCTCCACAGCGTGCTGCCGGGCGAGAACACCATGGCGTTCTGGTACCACTTCGCGATCCTCTTCGAGGCGCTGTTCATCCTCACCGCGGTGGACGCTGGCACCCGTGCCGGGCGCTTCATGCTGCAGGACCTGCTGGGCAACTTCGTGCCGGCGCTGAAGCGCACCGAGTCCTGGGCCGCCAACGTCATCGCCACCGCAGGTTGCGTGGCGATGTGGGGCTGGCTGCTGTATCAGGGCGTGATCGACCCGCTGGGCGGCATCAACACCCTGTGGCCGCTGTTCGGCATCTCCAACCAGATGCTCGCCGGTATCGCGCTGATGCTCGGCACCGTGGTCCTGATCAAGATGAAGCGCCAGCGCTATGCCTGGGTGCCGATGATTCCGGCCCTCTGGCTGCTGATCTGCACCACCACGGCCGGCATGATCAAGCTGCTCGACCCGAACCCGGCGGTCGGCTTCCTGGCGCTGGCCAAGAAGTACCAGACCGCGCTGGACGCCGGCCAGGTCATCGCCCCGGCCAAGGACATCACGCAGATGCAGCACGTGATCTTCAACGCCTACACCAACGCGACCCTGACCGTGCTGTTCCTGTTCGTCGTGCTCAGCGTGCTGTTCTACGCGATCAAGGTCGGCCGCGCCGCCTGGGTCAAGCCCGAGCGCAGCGACCGCGAGGCTCCGTTCCAGCCGATCCCGGACGCTTGAGGAGACGCCCATGTTCAATGACCTGAGTCGTATGGGGAAATACCTCGGGCAGGCCGCCCGGATGCTGGTCGGCATGCCCGACTACGACACCTACGTCGCGCACATGGGCAGCAAGCACCCCGATCTGCCGGTGATGAGCTACGAGGCGTTCTTCCGTGAACGCCAGGAGGCGCGCTACGGCGGCGGCAAGGGGCGACCCATCCGCTGCTGTTGAGCCCACCGTGCCAGGCCGCGTGCCTGGCACGACCGGCGATTCAGATGTATCCGCGCGCCACGCCTCGTCGTGGCGCGTTCTTTTTTCGGGTGGATGACGGCTTGTTCATCCTCCGGTAAACCGCTCGGTGGATCGACAAGACGTGGTCCACCCTCCGCAGGACGATCCGATGTCATCCATACCCACCTCCGTTCCCATCCCTGTAACCGTACTTAGCGGTTTTCTCGGTGCCGGCAAGACCACCCTGTTGCGCCACATGCTGGACGCCGAGCACGGCCTCAGGCTGGCGGTGATCGAGAACGAGTACAGCGACACGCCGATCGACAGCCAGTTGCTCGGCAGCGAGCCGGTGCAGGTGATGACGCTGGCCAACGGCTGCGTCTGCTGTTCGATCCATGTCGAGCTGGAGAAGGCGCTCTATCTGCTGCTGGACAAGCTCGACAGCGGCGAGCTGGCGTTCGACCGGCTGGTGATCGAATGCACCGGCCTGGCCGACCCGGCGCCGGTGGCGCAGACCTTCTTCGCCGGCGACGAGCTGTGCGAGCGCTACGTGCTCGACGGCATCGTCACCCTGGTGGACGCCGCCAACGCCGCGCGCCACCTGCAGGAAACCATCGCCCAGGCCCAGGTCGGGTTCGCCGACCGCATTCTGCTGAGCAAGACCGACCTGGTGGATGCCGCCACGGTCGAGGCGCTGGAGCAGCGCCTGCAGCGGATCAATCGCCGCGCGCCGATCCGCGTGGTCGAGCATGGCCGCATCGATCTCGCCGAGCTGCTGGATATCCGTGGCTTCAACCTCAACGCCGACATCGGCCCGTCGTTGACCCTGCGCCCGCTGACGCCCTCCGGCGCGACGCCGGACCGTATCGCCACGCTGGTGCTCAGGAGCGAACGGGCGCTGGACATCGACCGGCTAAGCGCTTTCATGGAGCGCCTGCTGGAGACCCACGGCAACTCGCTGCTGCGCTACAAGGGCGTGCTGGACATTGCCGGCGAGGACCGTCGGATGGTGTTCCAGGGCGTGCTGCGCCTGTACGGCTTCGACTTCGACAGCGAGTGGGGCGCCGACGAAAAGCGCGAGAGCGTGATCGTGTTCATCGGCGACAACCTGCCGGAAGACGAGATTCGCCAGGGGTTCGCCGAACTCGGCGCATAAAAAAACAGGCTCCCGAGGGAGCCTGTCTGTTTCAGCCGAACGAACTGGCGATCAGAGTGCCATGTCGCTCGCCGCGTCTTCCTTGCGCGGCGCCTCGTCTCCGCTCGGACTCGGCGCGACGCTGGCCTTGTTGACCGGCGGCGGCGTGGTCAGTTGCAGGACACCCGCGGTGTAGTTCCATTCCTCGGCCACGCGATCCGGGCTGTCGTTGAGCTTGGTGCCGTAGCTCGGCACGATCTGGCGGATCTTGGCTTGCCACTCGGGCGTGGCGACCTTGTCCTGGAACACCTTCTCCAGCACACCCAGCATGATCGGCGCGGCGGTCGACGCGCCCGGCGAGGCGCCCAGCAGGCCGGCGATGCTGCGGTCTTCGGAGGCGACGATCTCGGTGCCGAGCTTCAGCACGCCGCCTTTATCGGCATCGCGCTTGATGATCTGCACGCGCTGGCCGGCTTGCCACAGACGCCAGTCTTCCTTCTTCGCGTTGGGGAAGTACTCGCGCAGGGCGGCCATGCGGTCGTCGTCCGACAGCATCAGCTGACCGGCGAGGTACTCGACCAGCGGGTACTCGGCGATGCCGACCTTGGTCATCGGCCAGACGTTGTGGGTGTTGGTGCTGGTCAGCAGGTCCAGGTAGGAACCCTGCTTGAGGAACTTGGTGGAGAAGGTGGCGAAGGGCCCGAACAGGATCACGCGCTTACCGTCCAGCACCCGGGTGTCCAGGTGCGGAACCGACATCGGCGGTGCGCCGACCGACGCCTTGCCGTAGGCTTTGGCCAGGTGCTGCTGGGCGATCGAGGGGTTCTCGGTGACCAGGAACGAGCCGCCGACCGGGAAGGCGCCGTATTCGCGTGCTTCCGGAATGCCGGATTTCTGCAGCAGGTGCAGCGCGCCGCCACCGGCGCCGATGAAGACGAACTTGGCGTCGGTCTGCGTCTCGCTGTTGTCCTTCAGGTTCTTGTAGGTCACGCGCCAGCTGCCGTCCGGGTTGCGCGTGATGTCCTCGACTTCGCTGGACAGCTTGAGCGAGAAGTTCTTCTTGCTCTGGAGGTTGGCGACGAACTGGCGGGTGATTTCGCCGAAGTTCATGTCTGTGCCGATCGGCGTCCAGGTCGCGGCGATCTTCTGCGTCGGGTCGCGGCCTTCCATCATCAGCGGAACCCACTGCCTGATCTGCGCCGGGTCCTCGGAGTACTGCATGCCGCTGAACAGCGGGCTGGCCTGCAGCGCCTCATAGCGCTTCTTCAGGAAGGCGATGTTGTCGTCGCCCCAGACGAAGCTCATGTGCGGGGTGGAGTTGATGAACGAGCGCGGATTCTTCAGCACGCCCTGGCGGACCTGCCAGGACCAGAACTGCCGCGAGACCTGGAACGACTCGTTGATCTCGATCGCCTTGGAGATGTCGATCTTGCCGTTCTTGTCCTCGGGGGTGTAGTTCAGTTCGGCGAGGGCCGAGTGGCCGGTGCCGGCGTTGTTCCAGCCGTTCGAGCTTTCCTCGGCGACGCCGTCCAGGCGCTCGACCATTTCCATGGTCCAGTCCGGTTCCAGTTCGCTGAGCCAGATGCCCAGGGTGGAGCTCATGATGCCGCCGCCGATGAGCAGGACATCGACTTTCTTCGCCTCCTCGGCGAATGCGCAAGGAGTGCCCATGGCGATCGCAAGGCCGAGCAGGGCAGGATTGAGTTTCTTGAACATCTTCAGATTCCCATGTTGAACGAGCATCCACGCCAGCCTGACGGGGCAATCAGCCTCGCTCGCTCACGATGGTCAGCGCGGACATGGCCGCATCGACTGGACATGGACATATGGAGGTCGGCGTTCGCCCTGGCCTCCAACTTCCTGTCTCTCCCGCGCTGACTTGTTGTTCGTCGTTGGAATCTGCTGCTTGAGTGACATTCTGTGTGCTGGATCGGGCTGTACGCCTGTCGATCAGCAGGTTCTGTTCGGCCACCGGGGGTGAGGGGCGCGACAAAACAGCGCAGGATCATATCACGTCTCGCAGTTGCCGCGCTCCCGGCAGCGCCGCGTGCCGCGTGCCGCGGGGCCCGGGCGTCGCCTCCCGCGCGCTGGCCCGAATGCCGGGCAAGAAAAAGCCCGGCATCGGCCGGGCTCTTCTGTCGCGGTTGCGTGTTACTTGCCGTAGACCGGCAGGCGCGTGCAGATCGCCTGGACCTTCTCGCGCACGCTGGCTTCGATAGCTTCGTCGCCGAGGTTGCCCAGCAGGTCGCAGATCCAGCCGGCCAGTTCGCGGCAGTCGGCCTCGACGAAACCGCGGGTGGTCACGGCCGGAGTGCCGATGCGCAGGCCGGAGGTCACGAACGGCGAGCGCGGATCGTTGGGTACCGAGTTCTTGTTCACGGTGATGTGGGCACGGCCGAGGGCGGCGTCCGCGTCCTTGCCGGTGATGTCCTGCTTGATCAGCGAGAGCAGGAACAGGTGGTTCTGGGTGCCGCCGGAAACCACGTCGAAGCCGCGCTCGATGAACACTTCGGCCATCGCCTGGGCGTTCTTCACCACCTGCTGCTGGTAGGCCTTGAACTCCGGTTGCAGGGCTTCCTTGAAGCACACGGCCTTGGCCGCGATCACATGCTCCAGCGGGCCGCCCTGGGCGCCGGGGAACACGGCGGAGTTGAGCTTCTTCTCGATCTCGGCATTGGCCTTGGCAAGGATCAGGCCGCCGCGCGGGCCGCGCAGGGTCTTGTGGGTGGTGGTGGTGACCACGTCGGCGAACGGCACCGGGTTCGGGTAGACGCCGGCGGCGACCAGGCCGGCCACGTGGGCCATGTCGACGAACAGGTAGGCGCCGACCTTGTCGGCGATGGCGCGGAAGCGGGCGAAGTCCAGCACCTGCGAGTAGGCGGAGAAGCCGGCGACGATCATCTTCGGCTTGTGCTCGACGGCTAGGCGCTCGACTTCGTCGTAGTCGATCAGGCCGGCGTCGGTGATGCCGTACTGCACCGCGTTGTACAGCTTGCCGGAGGAGGAGACGGACGCGCCGTGGGTCAGGTGGCCGCCGTGGGCCAGGCTCATGCCGAGGATGGTGTCGCCGGCGCTGAGCAGGGCCAGGTAGACGGCGGCGTTCGCCTGCGAGCCGGCGTGCGGCTGGACGTTGGCGTAATCGGCGCCGAACAGTTCCTTGGCGCGGTCGATGGCGATCTGCTCGACCACGTCGACGTACTCGCAACCGCCGTAGTAGCGCTTGCCCGGATAGCCTTCGGCGTACTTGTTGGTCAGCACCGAACCCTGCGCTTCCATCACCGCCGGGCTGGTGTAGTTCTCCGAGGCGATCAGCTCGATGTGGTCTTCCTGGCGCTGGGCTTCCTGCTCCATGGCGGCGAAAAGCTCGGCATCGAAGCGGGCAAGGGTCAAATCTCGGCTGAACATGGCAATCCCCTGGATCGTCTGGGAGGTGGTGGAGAGGCGCGAATTCTACCTGAAGCGGCGCGGGCTGGCACATGAGGCGGCGTCATGCGCAGGACGAGCGGGGTTCATCGATGCGCGGCGAATGCCGTGGCGGCCCTCTGCGACGCGGGGTTCAACTGAGCACGAAGAGCGCCGCGCCGCTGAACATCGACTCGAACTGCGCGGCCGGCATCGGTCGGCCGAACAGGTAGCCCTGCACTTCGTCGCAGCCATGCTGGCGGAGGAAATCCAGCTGCGCCTGGGTCTCGACGCCCTCGGCGATCACCGAGAGGTTGAGGCTGTGGGCCATGGCGATGATCGCGCGGGCGATCTGCGCGTCCTGTTCGCCCTCCGGCAGGCCGTCGACGAAGCTGCGGTCGATCTTCAGCACGTCGATGGGGAACTGCTTGAGGTAGTTCAGCGACGAGTAGCCGGTGCCGAAGTCGTCCACCGCGATGCACAGGCCGAGGCGCTTGAGGTTGTCGAGGATCTGCATGGTCTCGGCGACGTCGCGCATCAGGATGCTCTCGGTCAGCTCCAGCTCCAGGCAGGCGGCCGGCACCTCGCTGTCCTTGAGGATGCAGGCGATGCGCTCGCCGAGCTGGCCGTCGGAGAACTGCCGCGCGGAGAGGTTCACGGAGATCTTCGGCAGGCGCACGCGAGCCTGGTGCCAGGCCTTGAGCTGGCGGCAGGCTTCCTTGAGCACCCAGTCGCCGACCGGCACCACCAGGCCGATCTCCTCCAGCACCGGGACGAAGTCGTTCGGCGGCACCAGCCCGCGGGTGGGGTGCTCCCAGCGCAACAGGGCCTCGGCACCGGTCAGGCGCTTGCCGTCGCCGGACAGCTGCGGCTGGTAGTGAAGGACGAACTGGCCCTGCTCCAGGGCGTGGCGCAGGTCGCTTTCCAGCTCCAGGCGTTCCAGGGCGCTGGCGTTCATCTCGGCCTGGTAGAACTGGAAGTTGTTCTTGCCGCGTTCCTTGGCGTGGTACATCGCGGTGTCGGCGTTCTTCATCAACTGGCTCAGTTCCTCGCCATCCTGCGGGCTGAGGGCGATGCCGATGCTGGCGGTGACGAAGAACTCGCGGCCTTCGAGAATGAACGGCCGGGCCAGGCTGGCGAGGATCTGCTCGCCCACGTGGATCGCCCGTTTCAGCGCGCTTTCGCGGCAATCCTGGGCACGCAGCAGCAGGGTGAACTCGTCGCCGCCCATGCGCGCCACGGTGTCCGAGTCGTCGCCGCAGGCGGCCAGGCGCAGCGCCACTTCCTGGAGCATGCGGTCGCCGGCGGCATGGCCGAGGGAGTCGTTGATCGGCTTGAAGCGGTCCAGGTCGAGGAACATCAGTACCACCCAGTCCTCGCGCCGCTCCGCGGACTGCAGCGCGGTGTACAGGCGATCCTGGAACAGCGTGCGGTTGGGCAGGTGGGTCAGCGGATCGTAGTAGGCCAGGCGGTGGATGCGCTGCTCGCTGGCCTTGCGCTCGCTCATGTCGCTGAAGAAACAGACGTAGCTGACTAGGTCCTTCTCGTCGTCGTGGACCGCGGTAATGCCCACCCAGGCCGGGTAGTTCTCGCCGTTGTAGCGCTTGAGCCAGACCTCGCCTTCCCAGCTGCCGTGCTGGTTGAGCTGGGCCAGGATGTACTGCATGTGCCCGCTCTGCTGGCTTTCCGCGGTGAGCAGGTTGGGCAGCTGGTCGAGCACCTGGGCGCTGGCGTAGCCGCTGATGCGGCTGAAGGCTTCGTTGACCTGGACGATGTAGCCGGCCGGGTCGGTGACCAGGATCGCCGCGGTCGAGTGCTCGAACACCGTCGCCGCCATGCGCAGCTCTTTCTCCGCGCGGCGTTGCGGGCTGATGTCGCGGACGATGCCGAGCATGCCCTCGAAGCGCCCGTGCTCATCCCACATGGGCATCGCGCGCAGTTCCACGGTGATCTTGCGGTCGTCGGCGCGCAGGCAGTCGAGAACGAACATCTGCATCTGGTGTTCGTTGCGCAGTTCGATCATCAGCAGCGGATTGCGCTGCGCCTCGCGGATGCGTTCGAGCAGGGCCTCGAAGCCGCCCAGCTGCGACGGGTTGGCGACCAGGCTGCCCATGCCGTTGCGCATGATCCAGTCGCTGTCGTAGCCGAGCAGCTCGCGCACCGACGGGCTCAGGTAGTTGAG
Organism: Pseudomonas sp. UBA6310; assembly: GCF_002438225.1. Taxonomy (NCBI): domain Bacteria; kingdom Pseudomonadati; phylum Pseudomonadota; class Gammaproteobacteria; order Pseudomonadales; family Pseudomonadaceae; genus Pseudomonas; species Pseudomonas sp. UBA6310. The sequence goes on from NZ_DJTK01000035.1 coordinate 25,330, forward strand.
GCGCAGGTCGTCGTCGGTGGTGAAGATCACGTCGCTGATGCTTTCCGCCAGCAGCCGGTAGCGGCGCTCGCTGTCGCGCAGCGACTCGCTGGCCTCGATCTGTTCGGTGATGTCCTTGGCCACCCCGATCAGGTGCTTCACGCGGCCGTCGGCGGTCCGCGAGAGCGCCTGTTCGCGGATGCTGAACCAGTGCCAGCGGCCATTGCGGTGGCGCCAGCGCAGCTGCGATTCGAGCAGCTGGTTCTGCCCGACCACCTGCTGCAAGGCGCGCACTCGCCAGTAGTAGTCGCTGTCGTCGGGATGCAGGATCTGCTCCCAGAAGTGCTCGCCCATGGCGCGCAGTTCCGGTTTGCTGTAGCCGAGCTTGAGGCCGAGGCTGTGGTTGCTGTAGACCACCTCGCGGCTGAGCATGTCGTGCACGTAGAGCATGTCCGGCGCCGCGCGCACCACCTCCGACCAGAATCGCTCGCGCTCGGTCAGCGACAGTTCGACCCGCTTGCGGCGGGTGATGTCGCTGACGCTCAGGGTGACGGCGTGGTAGTCCTGTTCCTGCTCCGGCAGGCGCAGCACCATCCACAGGTGGCGTTCGTCTCCCTCGGACGTGAGGATGCGGGCTTCCATCTCGAGCCGCCGTTGTCCTTCGAGCAGTGCGGCAATCAGCTGGAAGCGCAGGCCTTCGGCGTGCAGCGGCGAATCCCCGAGCAGATGCTGCCAGGCACTTTCGATGCTGTTCACACCCACCAACTGCAGCGCCACCTGGTTCGCTTCGGTGATGCGCATCTGCGCCACCAGCTCGGTGTGACGCTGCGGGTTGGCCTGGATCCAGGCCTGCAGCGACTCGGTGTCGACGATGTCCTGGTCGCGCAGGAACGGCGGCAGGCCGGCCAGGTCGAGGACGCAGAGGGCGATGCCGGTGCCCTCGAAGATGTCCTGGTAGCGGCGCCGGGTTTCCTGCAGTACGCGCATGCTCTGCTGCTCTTCGGTGACGTCGCGCATCACCCAGACGAAGCCCTGGTGCCGCTCGCCCTCGCTCAGCTCGCTGCGGGTCACCGCGAACAGGCGCGTCTCGCCGTGTTGCGCCAGCTCCACCAGGTCGGTGCCGAGGTCGCGGTGCATATCGGCGACGTTGATCAGCAGCGGGTCGAGACCGGGCAGCAGGTCGAGGATATGCAGCCCCTGGGCTTCCTCGTCGCTGAGGCCGAAGAGGTCCTCGGCCTGCGGGTTGAGGTAGTTGACGCGACCGTCGGCATGGGTCAGCAGGACGCGCTCCTCGATGGTGCGCAAGGCGCTGGCGGCCTGCCGCAACGAGCGGCGAGAGGCATCGTTGAGTTCGCGCAGCGCGCGCTGTTCACGCAGCAGGCCGACCAGCGCGCCGAGTACCAGAAGGCTGCAGACGAGGAACAGCAGGAGCTTGCCGGAAAGGGCCGGCCACTGTGCCGCGCGGGCCTCGGCGGCATCGAAGAGCACCCGCAGTTGCCAGTCACTGCCCGGCAACGGGAGCACGCGGATGCTCAGCGAGCGTTCTTCGGCGCTGAGCGGCGCGATTCGTGGGTCCGGGTTGGCGTTCCGTGATCGGCGCGCGATGGCGCGTTGCTCGACCTTGTCCTCCAGCAGCCAGCCGTGGGCGTTCTGCTGCAGCAGCCAGCGGTGCATCGAGTCGCCGCTCAGGCGCAACAGCCAGTGCCCGCGCGGCTGGTCGTCCGCGCTCTGGCGCAGCACGAGGTAGACGGTGCCACCCTCGGTTTCGGCATACAGGTAGTGGAAAGGATCATCCCCGGCGCGGCGTAGCAGGGCAGGCAAAGCGGCCATATCGCCCGACTCGCCCTCGGTGTCTTCCAGCAGCCGGCCTTGCTCGTCCAGCCAGGCGAGGCTGCGCAGGGACGGATAGATGCGTTGCAGGTCGCCGAGCAGGCCGGGATCGCCGAGCCGGGAGAGCGGCGCGGGCCCACGCTGGTGCAGCAGCGCGAGCGCGGCGTGGGCCTTGAGGTCCATGCTGGCGGCGAGGTGGTCGGCGAGCTGGATGCCCGATTCAAGGCTGCGCTGCCGCTCACTGGCCTGGCCTTGCTGGAACTCCTGGCGCAACTGCCAGAGCAGCAGGCTCAGAACCACCAGCACCAACGCGACCAGAATGCCTTTGACCGAACCTCGCCGAGCGCCGTCGACGGCATGCGCGAGGGATGAGGGCAGCTTCAACACCGGCTATTCCTGCAAAATCAACACTATAGAGAACCGGCGTCTCCCGGAAAAAAGGCGGGCTGGCGCGGGCGGCTAGCATGCCCGGAAAGAAGGCAAACTGCCAGTATGGCCGACGAGCGTGGTTTGCCCTCGCCCGCGTGTTCCGGTAGCTTTGCCGGCACGCGCGGGGGTGACGCTGGCGCCTGTTCGGCGGCTTTCATCGAAGGTCCGGCAAGGGCTTTATCGTTAGGTTAGGCCAGCCTGCAAAATGTTCCTCGGCGAAGCCTCCCTGCTTCGCCCCAGGGCTCCCGCCCTCATCGAATCCTCTTCCAGTCCAAGGTCCGTCATGGCTCAGTACGTTTACAGCATGCACCGGGTGAGCAAGGTCGTTCCCCCGAAGCGCGAAATCCTCAAGGACATCTCGCTGTCCTTCTTCCCCGGCGCCAAGATCGGCGTGCTTGGCCTCAACGGCGCGGGCAAGTCGACCCTGTTGCGGATCATGGCCGGCGTCGACACCGAGATCGACGGCGAGGCCCGCCCGATGCCCGGCATCAAGGTAGGTTATCTGCCGCAGGAGCCGCAGCTTGACCCGACGAAGACTGTTCGTGACATCGTCGAAGAGGCCGTGGGTGAGATCAAGAACGCCCAGGCGCGGCTGGACGAGGTCTACGCCGCCTATGCCGAGCCGGATGCCGACTTCGACGCGCTGGCCGCCGAGCAGGCCAAGCTGGAAGCCATCCTGCAGGCCTCCGACGGGCATAACCTGGAGCGCCAGCTGGAAGTCGCCGCCGACGCGCTGCGCCTGCCGCCGTGGGACGCCACCATCGAACACCTGTCGGGTGGCGAGAAGCGCCGCGTGGCGCTGTGCCGTCTGCTGCTGTCGGCGCCGGACATGCTCCTGCTCGACGAACCGACCAACCATCTGGATGCCGATTCGGTGGCCTGGCTGGAGCACTTCCTCCACGACTTCCCCGGCACCGTGGTGGCGATCACCCACGATCGTTACTTCCTCGACAACGTTGCCGGCTGGATCCTCGAGCTTGACCGCGGCCATGGCATCCCCTACGAAGGCAACTACTCCGGCTGGCTGGAATCGAAGTCCGCCCGCCTGGCCCAGGAAGCCAAGCAGGAGGCCTCCCACGCGAAAGCGATGAAGGCCGAACTGGAATGGGTGCGCCAGGGCGCCAAGGCGCGTCAGGCCAAGTCCAAGGCGCGCCTGCAGCGTTTCGAGGAAATGCAGTCGCAGGAATTCCAGAAGCGCAGCGAAACCAACGAAATCTACATCCCCGCTGGTCCGCGCCTGGGCGACAAGGTCATCGAGTTCCACGGCGTGACCAAGGGCTACGGCGATCGCGTGCTGATCGACAACCTGAGCTTCAGCGTGCCGAAGGGCGCGATCGTCGGCGTGATCGGCGGCAACGGCGCGGGCAAGTCGACCCTGTTCCGCATGATCACCGGCAAGGAGCAGCCCGACTCCGGCAGCATCGAGATCGGCGACACCGTGCAGATCGCCAGCGTCGATCAGAGCCGCGACATGCTCGAAGGCAACAAGACCGTCTGGGAACAGGTGTCCGACGGCTTCGACATGATCAAGGTCGGCAGCTACGAAGTGCCTTCGCGTGGCTACGTAGGTCGCTTCAACTTCAAGGGCGCCGACCAGCAGAAGTTCGTCAAGGACCTCTCCGGCGGTGAGCGCGGGCGGCTGCACATGGCCCTGACCCTCAAGCAGGGCGGCAACGTGCTGCTGCTCGACGAACCGTCCAACGACCTCGACATCGAGACCTTGCGCGCCCTCGAGGAAGCGCTGCTGGACTTCCCCGGCGCGGCCATCGTGATTTCCCACGATCGCTGGTTCCTCGACCGTATCGCCACGCACATCCTGGCCTACGAAGACGACTCCAACGTGACCTTCTTCGAAGGCAACTACACCGAGTACGAGGCCGATCGCAAGAAACGCCTCGGCGACGCGGCCGCCCAGCCGCATCGGGTGAAGTACAAGAAGCTGGCGCAGTAGCCGCGAGCCACGACGGAGCCGAAAGGCTCCGTCTTCGTTTGCACCAGCGTTTTCCGCTGGTGGCGGTTGCTGCCTATACGGGATAATCGCCCGCGCGCATCCCATCGACCTGCATGCGCGGATCGGCCACGGCACTGAATGGAGTTCACATGGCGGCACTTGGCTTGCGCGGAAAATCGTTGCTGGCGTTACTGCTGACCTGCCTGTTGGCCCTGGGAATGGCCGGATTGGTCGGCTGGCAGGCCCTCAAGGGCGTGCAGAATCGCTACGGCGAGGCCTATGGGCGCAACGTCGCCCAGCTCAACCGGGAGAAGATCGCCGCCCCGGTATCGCGGGAACTGGCGCTGGCGATGCGCCTGGCCGATTCGGAAATCACCCGCCAGTGGCTGCTCGACGAAAACGATGCCGCGAAACGCGCGCTGTTCTTCCGCGAAGCCGCGGGATACCAGAAGGTGTTCGCCGAGGGCACCTATTTCGTGGTTGGCGCCGAACACCTGGGCTACTACTTCAACGACAGCAGCAAGCCCTTCAGCGACCAGCCGCGCTACCTGCTCAACAACGGCGACGCCAAGGACGACTGGTTCTTCCGCAGCCTCAACGACCCGGCGCCGTACAAGCTCAACGTGGACCGCAACCTGGAGTCCCGCGACCTCAAGGTGTGGTTCAACATCCCGGTCAGCGACGGCGACCGGCGCATCGGTGTACTCGGTTCGGGTATCAGCCTGTCCTCGTTCCTCGACGACTTCGTCACCGCCAACACCGCTGGCGTGCTGTCCATGGTGCTGGACGGGCAGGCGTCGATCCTCGTGCACCCGGATGAGAGCCTGGTCGCCGAGAACGCCGACGGGGCGACCGGCCGCTCGGTGGCCACCAGCATCTATGGCCAGCTCGACAACGTCGACGATTCCGCTGCGGTGCGCGGCGCGCTGGCCGACGCGAAGAGCAAACCGGGCAGCGTCGAAACCCTCTGGGTGAGCATGGACGGCCGCACCCAGCTGCTGGCGCTGGCCTGGATTCCGGAGCTGGACTGGTACGTGGCCAGCGCCATCGACCTGGGCGTGGCGCAGGTCATCGAGCTGGATTCGCTGGTGCCGGCCCTGATCGCCTTCGTCATCATCATGCTGCTGCTGATCGGTGGCGTCGCCTGGCTGGTGGAGAAGCGCGTGCTCAAGCCGCTGCGCCTGCTGCGCCACAGCGCTCAGGCGATGGCCGCGGGACAGTACGACGCGCCGCTGCCGGTCGATCGCGATGACGAGATCGGCGAGCTGAGCGCGGCCTTCGGCGTGATGGCGCAAAAGGTCCGCAGCCACACCAGCGAGCTGGAAAGCCGCGTGCGCGAGCGTACCCGGGCGCTGGAACAGGCCAACCGCGAGATGGCCGCCGCGCACAAGAAGATCGACGACTCCATCGACTACGCGAGTCTGATCCAGCACGCGATCCTGCCCAAGCGGCAGTTGGTCACCGCGCTCGGCGAGCGTCACGCCGTGCTCTGGCGTCCGCGTGACGTGGTCGGTGGCGATTTCTACGTCTACCGCGCTGGCGATGGCGGTTGTCTCTTCGGCGTGGTCGACTGCGCCGGACATGGCGTTCCCGGCGCGCTGATGACCATGCTCGCGCACGCCGCCATCGACCAGGCAATCGCCGATGTCGGCCTGGCCGATCCTGCCGTGGTGCTGGCCCGCACCGACCGCATCGTGCGCAGCATGCTGCGTGACGATGTCGAGCAGCCGGCTCTGGCGACCAACATGGACGTCGGCCTCGCCTACGTGGATTTCCAGACCCGCGAGGTGACCTTCTCCGGCGCCAAGATCGCCCTTTACTACAGTGACGGCGAGACGCTGGAGGAGCTGCCGGCGGCGCGCCGCGCGATCGGCGACAAGCGCGTCGGCGAATACACCAATGCGCGGATCGCCTTGCAGAGCGGGCGCACCTTCTACCTGACCACCGATGGTTTTCTCGATCAGGCCGGTGGTGAGTTAGGCTATGGCTTCGGCAACAGCCGCTTTGCCGAGATGATTCGCCGCCATGCGCGTCTTCCTTTGGCCGAACAGGGCGCCGCTTTCAGTGCGACCCTGGCCGAGTACCAGGGCGACTACCCCCAGCGTGACGACATTACGATGCTGTGTTTCCGTTTCGATTGAGAGCGTTGTCCAACCCGGAGCTTGCCAAATGGAATCCCTTGACCTTTTTGCCATGCGCGAGAGCTACAACCGCCAGCAGATAATGCTCTGCTTCAACGGTCCCATCTCGCGCAGCCTGATCGAGGAAATCGGTAATGCTTTGCGCAATTACCTGACCGCCGATCACGCGCACCCGTCCTCCGCGATGGACGTGTTCGCGGTGTACATCGAGATGACGCAGAACATCCGTCATTACACCAAGGTGAAGAACTGGTCCGATCAGGAGGCCGGTGCCACCGTGGTGGTGGCGCGCAATGACGCGGGCCGCTACGTGGTGTCCGCGGGCAACCTGATCGAATCGTCCGACGGCGAGAGCCTGATGAGCGCAGTAAAGGTGTTGGCCGAGATGGACAAGAGCCAGCTCAAGGCGATGTACAAGGAACAGTTGCGCCGTCCGCGCGACGAGAACGTGGTATCCGGTGCCGGCCTCGGGCTGATCGACATTGCCCGAAAATCCAGCGAACCCCTGCAGGCCAGCCTGCGGGATGTCGCCGGTGGCCGTGCTTTCATCAGCTTGAGCGCCGTTATCTGACATTAAGAGCACTCCGCCAAATGACTAATTTTTCCATCCCGGGCAGCCAGTCTTCCCCTTCCATCCAGTCCGACTGGGACAAGGGCATCCTGTCCATGCAGGGCGACTCCTACCCGGAGAATTCCTACGAACTGTTCCGCCAGGTGTTCGAGTGGATCGAGCGCTTCCTCGCCGAAGCCGACCGCCCGCTGACCCTGGAGCTGCGCCTGCTGTACCTCAACACCAGCAGCATCAAGGCGATGATGGACATCTTCGACCTGCTCGAGGCGGCGCATGGCGAGGGCAAGCAGGTCGCGGTGAACTGGCATTACGACCGGCGCAACGAGCGCGTGGTCGAGCTTGCCGAAGAGTTCAAGGAAGACTGCAGTTTCCCCTTCGCGATCCTCAGTCACGACTAAGCAGGGTTCATCCTATGCGTGGACAAAGCGCGCTCGAGGAAATGATCGAAAAGTTGCTCGCCGACCCGCAGCACAAGGACCACGCGTTGCGCGATGCCCTGAACCTGCTGTGGGAGTCGCACAACGATCTGCTGGTGCGCATCGAGCGCATCACCCGGGTTTCGGACGGCTACCAGAGCATCGCCCGCGAGCGCGAGCTGAGCCTTTCCGCGCGCTTCGACAAGCAGTTGCGCCAACTGGAGAAGGTTGCGCGCATTTCCGATCGCTACCAGCAGATGATGCGCGACCTGAACATCGCGCTGAAGGAAGCCTCCACCCACGACGCATTGACCGGTATCGGCAACCGCCGGCTGCTGATGGAGCGCCTGCGCGACGAAGCCGATCGCGCCAAGCGCTATGAACGCCCGCTCAGCGTGGTGATGCTCGACATCGACCGCTTCAAGGCGATCAACGACGACTTCGGCCACGAGATCGGCGACCGCGTGCTGATCGAGATCGCCCGCGTCATGGAAGCCGAAGTGCGCGAACAGGACCTCTGCGGCCGCTGGGGCGGCGAGGAGTTCCTGATCCTGATGCCGGAGACCGACGTCGCCACCGCCGCGCAGGTGATGGAACGAGTGCGCGCCAGTATCGGCACCCTGGCGGTGCGGGTGAACAACGACCTGCTGTCGGTGACGGTGAGCGTCGGTGTCGCCGCGCTGCATGCCGACGAGAACTACTCCAGCACCATCAACCGCGCCGACGTCGCCCTGCTTTCCGCCAAGCGCAGCGGGCGCAATCGCGTCGAGGTTGACGCCTAGTCAGGCCTGGGCGTCGCCTTCCGTGTCGCGGTTGAGCCGCTGCAGGATGTCCGCGACGATCTGCTCGGGCGACGCGTCGATGTCCACCAGCAGCGCCTCGCCTTCCTGCGGTTTCTCCAGCGTCTGCAACTGACTGCGCAGCAGGCGCGGATCGAAGAAATGCCCGCCGCGACCGGCCAGCCGCTTGGCCAGCAACGCCTCCGAACCGTCGAGGAACACCCAGCGCACCGCGGGATCGTCGCCGCCGAGCGCATCGCGGTAGGCGTGCTTGAGCGCGGAACAGGCGAACACCCAGTCGCGCGCCTGGCCTTTCTTCTCATCGATCGCCGCCCGCAGGCTGGCCAGCCACGGACGGCGGTCCTCCTCGTCCAGCGGTACGCCGCGGGCCATCTTCGCCTTGTTGGCCTCGCTGTGGAATTCGTCGGCATCGGAAAACCCGCAGCGCAGGCGCGCCGCCAACTGCGCTCCGATGGTGGTCTTGCCGCTGCCGGAAACGCCCATGACGATCACGATCATGTGCCGTTCGCCCGGCGCGCGCGGGTGGAGGAGGTGTAAGGCGTGACGGCGATGGCGTGGTTCATGGCGAGTCCCGGAAACGGCGAATGCCGACATGCTGCCAGATTTACAGCGGGTCGGCGGTCCGTCGGTCCTGTCTCAGTTGTGGCTCAGCGCCTTGGCCATGGCCTGGCTCTCGTGCTGGCGCCACGCACGATCGCGGTCGCTGCCGATGCGCTCGAGCGCATCCTGGCGGTCCTCGCTGATCCGCTGCGCCTGGCATTGGTTGAAACCGTCGGACCAGCCGGTGGCGTAGGTGGCATCGGCGAGGAAGCGCGGCACGTCCTTGCGGAATTCGCCGCTGATCGCCCCGGCCGCCTGTCGGCCGCTGCCGCAACCGTCCTGGAAGCCATCGGCGAAGGCCGGTGGATAGCCGGCGGCGAGCAACTGTTCATGGGTGGTTTGGCAGCCCGCCAGGAGCAGCAGGGCGAGGAGTAGAGCGTGACGCACGATGGCCTCCGGCACCGTCGAAGAAGGGCGACGGGCAGAGGCATTGTCGGCGCGCGGGGGTGAGGAATTCGTCAAGAACGCGTGAGGCGTTCGTCATGGTCAGTAGTGGTACCAGCGCAGCTCCAGCATCAGTTCGTTGCGTGGTTGGTCGAAGTGGCTGAAGTCGCGCTGCGCGGTGAGGCGCAGGCCGAGGTTGCGCGACAGCTCCCACTGCTGGTTGAGCGACAGCGCACGGCGGACCTCGCCGTTGTGGAAGTAGTCGCCGCGCGCCTCCAGGCTCAGGTTGCCCAGCGCGTTGCGCCACAGCAAGCCGGTATCGAAGCCCAGTGCGGGGGCGATGAAGCCGGCGAAGTCCGGGTTGTTCTCCAGTCGTGTGGTCGCCAGGGCGAAGCCAAGCAGGTCGTCGCCCAGCACCCAACTGCCGCCGGCACCGCCGTTCAGCTGGCGCACCAGGGTCTGCTTGCCGTCGCGTCCGGCGACCCGCTCCAGACCGGTGGAGACCTGCCAGGAGAGCGGCTGCAGCAGGCGATTGCGCGGTGTCAGCGAGCGAATGCTGGCCAGGTCCAGGCGCTGCAGTTGCCAGTGCTCGTCCTCGTACTGGCGCACGCGCAGGTCGAGGATTTCGATCTGCGCGCCGATCGGGAAGCCGGCGCCGTTGTCGTTCAGGTCGTGATAGGCCATGCGCAGGCCGTACTCGGCGAAGGCCTCGCCATCGCGGCTGCCGGCGCCGAGCTGCCAGGTGCGCGATTCGTGCCCGGTTTCCGGAAGCCCCGGCCGTTCGACCGTCAGCGCCGGCGGTGGCATGCGGTTGATCGCCCTCAGCAGGGCGTAACTGCGCGCGGCGCCCACGCTGTCGCGCTCCTCGCCGGTGGCGCGGTAGCGGACCAGGCGAAACGCGGCGTCCTGGATCAGCGCCCGGCGCTCGACGGGCAAGGCGGTGAACTGCGGATCGTCGAGGCGTTTTTCGTCCTCGGCCAGGCGCAGCGCCCATTCCTGTTCCTCATTCGACAGCGGTTCGGCGCGCGCCAGCAGTTCCTTTTCCCGCGAGGGGCGGTAGTCGATGCGCTCGACCAGGCCGGCCTCCTTGACCGCGCGCACGGTGTCGGTGGGGATCGCGGTGAGCGGGAACTGATTGGTCAGTTGCAGCCCGGGGCGTGCCACCTGCAGCAGTTCGAGCAGGCGGTAGGAGCAGTTCTCGTCGAAGAAGTAGTAGTCGAAGCGGATCTGGTTGAGCTCCCAGACGTGCTCGATCATCCGCGCGGTCTCCTGCGGCGTCAGGTTCAGCCGGTACTCCCAGAGGTCGCGGTTTTCCAGGCGGTTGTACTCGCTGAGCTTCTCCCGGTAGGGGACCAGGGAGAACAGGCCCGGATAGCCGCCGGCGAGGCCTTTCCAGGCGTAGAGGATGCTGTTGTCCATCCCCTCGATCATCGCGCCGAAGTTGAGCGCGTAGCTGAGCAGCGGGCTGCCCTGGTCATCGACGCCTTCGGGATCGATGCGTAGCAGCGTGTGGCCGAACATCGACGACGGGCTGTTCAGGTAGGCGGCCGGGAACACCAGCACCGCGCTATGCGGCGCGACGTCGGCGTACCAGGTGCGGAACTCCTCGCAGCTCGGCTGCGGCAGGTCGGTCAGTTGCAGTTTCTCCCGCAGCCAGCGGGTGCGCGCCGGGTAGCGGCACTGGGCGTGCCGGTCGCCGCTGGCGGTGGGCTGGTAGAGCGCATCCAGCGTGGCGCGCAGCTCGGCCCGGGGGTCGTGCTCGCCCTGGGAGGAGAGGAAGAACTTTTCGTCGTCGACGTAGCTGCGCCAGCCGCCGAGCGTTTTGCGTTCGTAATGACCGAGGGCCAGCCAGTAGTCGTCCGATGCCAGTTCGGCCAGGCGTTCGGGGGCTATCCGGGGGGCGGCGAGGGCGAAGGGTGCGCAGGCGCACAGCAGCAGGCTCGACAGCAGGGCTTTACGCATCCGACTTCCTGTCTGGAAAGAGGCGCCCGCCCGAAGGGGCGGGCGGGGCAAGCATCAGGCGTCAGGCCTGTTCGACCACGTACTTGGACAGGCGCGGGTCGTTCTTCATGACTTCCAGTGTGGCCGCGTGGACATCCGCCGCGGTGGCATTGGCGTTGCTGAAGATCTGGTTGAAGTGCTCGTGGGTGACGCTGGAGAAGTAGGCGCGATCCTCCGGCTTGATGCCGAGCACGACGGCGTAGCTGGTCAGCGCCTCGCCTTCGCCCTTGGCCATGTCCTCGGAGACTTCGTCGAGCATGCCGCTCAGGGCGATCAGCGACTTGCCGCCGTAGGTCAGCTTGCCGTCGGTGGAGCAGCCGTTGGTGCCGGAGGTCATGCCGAAGGTGGCGTTGCCGGAGGTGCCGTTGGTGATCGAGGCGACGATGTGCGAAGGCGTGCCGCGCTGGCCTTCGAAGAGCATGTTGCCCCAGCCGCAATTCGGGCCGCCGGGCGCTTCGGCCAGGGCGTTGAAGGAAACCGCAGCGAGCAGACTACCGAGCAGAATTTTATTCATGATTATTTCTCTACCGTATCGGAAGGATGGAACCGGGTTGAGCTGCACGACGATCGCTACGACGGGAAGGCGATCACCCTCGGGCAACACGGCGCAACCGTCGGAAATCCGACGGAGGCGCACGCTTTTGAGGTTAGCCGAGCGCTGCGGTTCCGTGCGACGGCAACTATCCGGTGGATGACGCGCGCCGGCTGGGCGGGCGCTTGCCAGTGTCGTCCGCCCAGCGCCAGAATGCGGGCGTCATTCCCCGCGGCGCGCGCCGCTCGAAAAGGATTCCCGATGCCCCAGCCCTTCGCTGCCGTGCTGCGTCTCGCGCCCGATGCGCTAACCCGTCCGTTCGCTCCCGATCAGTTCAACTTCACCACTACCGATGACCTGGAGCCGTTCCGCGGCGTGCTCGGGCAGGAACGTGCCGTCGAGGCACTGCAGTTCGGCGTCGCCATGCCGCGTGCCGGCTACAACGTGTTCGTCATGGGTGAGCCCGGCACCGGTCGCTTCTCCTTCGTCCAGCGCTACCTGAAGGCCGAGGCCAAGCGCCTGGAAACACCGGCCGACTGGGTGTACGTCAACCATTTCGACGAGCCGCGCGAGCCGCGTGTGCTGCAGCTGCCACCGGGCAGTGCGGACGCCTTCATCGGCGACCTCGACCACCTGATCGACAACCTGCTGGCGACCTTTCCCGCGGTCTTCGAGCACCCCGCCTACCAGCAGAAGAAGAGCGCCATCGACCGCGCCTTCAACCAGCGTTACGACCGCGCCCTGGACGTCATCGAGCGGCTGTCGCTGGAGAAGGACATCGCCCTCTACCGCGACAACACCAACATCGCCTTCACCCCGATGAAGGACGGCAAGGCACTGGACGAAGCCGAGTTCGCCCAGTTGCCGGAAGCCGAGCGCGAGCGCTATCACCAGGACATCTCCGAGCTGGAGGAGCGCCTCAACGAGGAGCTCGCCAGCCTGCCGCAATGGAAACGCGAGTCGAGCAACCAGCTGCGCCAGCTCAACGAAGAGACCATTACCCTGGCGCTGCAGCCGGTGCTTGCGCCGCTGTCGGAGAAGTACGCCGAGAACGCCGGTGTCTGCGCCTATCTGCAGGCGATGCAGGTCGACCTGCTGAAAACCGTGGTCGATCAGCTGATCGACGACAACCGCACCGACGCGCAGCGCCGCCAGGGCCTGGAAGACCAGTACAGCCCCAGCCTGGTGGTGGCGCACCACGCCAACGGCGGCGCCCCGGTGGTGTTCGAGCCGCATCCGACCTATGACAACCTGTTCGGCCGCATCGAGTACGGCACCGATCAGGGCGCGCTCTACACCAGCTACCGCCAGTTGCGCCCGGGCGCGCTGCACCGCGCCAACGGCGGCTTCCTGGTGCTGGAAGCGGAGAAGATGCTCAGCGAGCCCTTCGTCTGGGAGGCGCTCAAGCGCGCCATGCATTCGCGCCAGCTGAAGATGGAATCGCCGCTGGCCGAGCTTGGCCGGCTGGCCACGGTGACCCTGGCGCCGCAGGTGATCCCGCTGCAGCTCAAGGTGATCATCATCGGTTCGCGCCAGCTCTACTACACGCTGCAGGACGTCGATCCGGACTTCCAGGAGATGTTCCGCGTGCTGGTCGACTTCGACGAGGACATCATGCTTGCCGACGAGAGCCTCGAGCAGTTCGCCCAGTTGCTCAAGACGCGCACCTCGGAAGAAGGTCTCGCGCCGCTGACCGCCGCCGCCGTCGCGCGCCTGGCGACCTACAGCGCGCGCCTCGCCGAGCACCAGGGCCGGCTCTCGGCGAAGATCGGCGACCTGTTCCAGCTGGTCAGCGAGGCCGACTTCATCCGTCAACTGGCCGGTGAGGCGACCACCGACGCCGGCCACATCGAGCGCGCGCTGCGTGCCAAGGCGACGCGCACCGGGCGGGTCTCGGCGCGGATTCTCGACGACATGCTCGCCGGGATCATCCTCATCGACACCGAAGGCGCGGCCATCGGCAAGTGCAACGGGCTCACGGTGCTGGAGGTCGGCGATTCGGCATTCGGCGTGCCGGCGCGGATCTCCGCTACGGTCTACCCGGGCGGCAGCGGCATCGTCGACATCGAGCGCGAGGTCAACCTCGGCCAGCCGATCCACTCCAAGGGCGTGATGATCCTCACCGGCTACCTGGGCAGCCGCTACGCCCAGGAATTTCCCCTGGAAATCTCCGCGAGCATCGCCCTGGAACAATCCTACGGCTATGTCGACGGCGACAGCGCTTCGCTCGGCGAGGTCTGCACACTGATATCCGCGCTCTCGCGGACTCCGCTCAAGCAGTGCTTCGCCATCACCGGGTCGATCAACCAGTTCGGCGAGGTGCAGGCGGTCGGCGGGGTCAACGAGAAGATCGAGGGCTTCTTCCGCCTCTGCGAAGCGCGCGGGCTGACCGGCGAACAGGGCGCGATCATCCCCTACGCCAACATCGCCACCCTGATGCTCGACGAGCGCGTGCTGCAGGCCGTGCGCTCCGGCCAGTTCAACGTCTACGCGGTGCGCCACGTGGACGAGGCGCTGAGCCTGTTGCTCGGCGAGCCGGCCGGCGCACCGGACGAGCGCGGGCGCTTCCCGGCGGGCAGCGTCAACGCGCGCGTGGTCCAGCGGCTGCGGGAAATCGCCGAGATGGGCATGGAAGACGACAGCAAGGACGCCGCGGAGAAGGACAAACCGACGCAAGGCTGATCGACGTTCGGCTGTCTTGGGAATGCTCGGCGCAATTGCTGGTCACAGGGATGAAGCGGCGACGGAGCTGTCCGTCGCCGTTTCATCAGGGCCGCGCGGATAATCCGGCGGGCCGCTTCTGCGCCATGTATTCACCGTTCGCGGTGTATGGCAGACCAAGGACCCAGCGAGGAACGCCGCCATGTCGCGCACCCTCTGCCTCACCCGCGAATGTCTTGGGATGACGACCCGCATCGAGTGCGTGATCCGTCCCCTCAACGGCGACAACGGGCTTTGGACGCTTCTCTGCGCCGCCGGCGTGTCCGGTGCACAACCTTCCGCCATCAAGGTACAGGGGCCGTTCCACGGTCCCTTCGTCGCCGAGGGCGTGCTCGATGCCATCGCCGAATGCCTGGCGGTTCAGGGCTACGCCGTCTGCGAGGAACCGCAGATCTGGCGCCTGCACATGCAGGGCGAGCTGCGCAAGCTCGCCCGGCCGCGCCAGTCTCAGGCGGGGAGCTACGCGGTCCAGCCTGAAAACTGATCTTCTTCCGAGCTCTTCGGGCGGAGCCGTTTCCGCTCCGCCGATTTTGTTCGTCCCGATAACCGCTCCCGGCGAGAGGCGAGGCGACGCTCCGCACGCCTTGCCGCTGGCGCTTCGCTGGGTATACTCGCGGCATTTTTCGCGGAGCTGAGAACACCATGGAACGCTTTTTCGAGAATGCCATGTACGCCACGCGCTGGCTGCTGGCGCCCATCTATTTCGGCCTGTCGTTCGCCCTGCTGGCGCTGTGCCTGAAGTTCTTCCAGGAGGTC
This sequence comes from Pseudomonas sp. UBA6310, assembly GCF_002438225.1. Classification (NCBI taxonomy): domain Bacteria; kingdom Pseudomonadati; phylum Pseudomonadota; class Gammaproteobacteria; order Pseudomonadales; family Pseudomonadaceae; genus Pseudomonas; species Pseudomonas sp. UBA6310. The sequence goes on from NZ_DJTK01000035.1 coordinate 40,441, forward strand.
TATCACATCCTCCCGAACGTCTTCGAGAAGGCCGAATCCGATCTGATCCTGGTGCTGCTCTCACTGATCGATATGGCGCTGGTCGGTGGCCTGATCGTGATGGTGATGATCTCCGGCTACGAGAACTTCGTCTCGCAGCTGGACATCGACGAGGACAAGGAAAAGCTCGACTGGCTGGGCAAGATGGACTCCAGCTCGCTGAAAATGAAGGTGGCGGCTTCGATCGTGGCGATTTCCTCGATCCACCTGCTGCGTGTCTTCATGGACGCGCAGAAGATCGAAAACGACAAGCTGCTCTGGTACGTGGTGATCCACATGACCTTCGTCCTGTCCGCCTTCGCCATGGGTTACCTGGACCGACTGACCAAACACTGATTTCTCCGGTCTCATAGCTATCGTCCCACCTGCCAGGAGACCGTGATGACCCTCGCTCAACTGCAGCAACTGGCCTTGGCCGGTGACATCCATGAGCTGAACCTGCTCTCGCTCGAGGGCGGTTTCTACGTCCTGCAGGCACTCACCGCCGACGGCAATGCGCGTCTCGAGGACGATCAGGGGCGCGTGTCGCACCTGCGCTCGCTGGACCACGCGCGCTTCGTGCTGCGCGAGGTGCCCGAACTGCCGCTGTATCTGGTGCAGTTCTCCGCCTACGACGAAATGGTCGGCATGGCTCCGCGCAGCGAGTCGCCGCTCAAGGTGAAAGTCAGCGCCCGCGCCCTCGACGGCTGAGCGCGCGTGGCGGGTGTGGTAGTCTGCTGGCCTTTTTTACGGAGACAGCAGATGAGCACAGTGGACCTGAACAGCGACGAAACCCGCGTCAGTTACGGCATCGGCCGCCAGCTCGGCGACCAGCTGCGTGACAACCCGCCGCCCGGCGTGAGCATCGACGCGGTGCTCGCCGGTCTGACCGACGCCTTCGCCGGCCAGCCGAGCCGTGTCGACCAGGCTGCCATGGCCGCCAGCTTCAAGGTGATTCGCGAGCGCATGCAGGCCGAGGCCCAGGCGAGGGCCGATGCCGCCGCTGGCGAAGGTCGTGCCTATCTTGTGAAGAACGCCAAGCGCGAAGGCGTGATTACGCTGCCTTCCGGGCTGCAGTACGAAGTGCTGACAGCGGGCGAGGGTGCCAAGCCGACGCGTGAAGACAGCGTTCGCACCCACTACCACGGCACCCTGATCGACGGCAGCGTGTTCGACAGCTCCTACGCCCGTGGCGAGCCGGCCGAGTTTCCGGTGGGTGGCGTGATCGCCGGCTGGACCGAGGCGCTGCAACTGATGGGCACCGGCAGCAAATGGCGCCTGCACGTGCCGAGCGAGCTGGCCTACGGCGGCCAGGCGGCGGGCAGCATTCCGCCGCACAGTGTGCTGGTGTTCGACGTCGAGCTGCTCGACATCCTCTGAGTCGAATCCGCCGATGACCGTCCGCCGACGGTCATCGCTCAGGCAGGCAGGCGGCTCAGCAGAGCACCTTCGGATTCCCTGCATTGGCGCTTGCCGCAACTGGCGCAGTTCAGTTCGCTATTGGGGCGCAATGCTCGCGCGTAGCAGAACAGGAACAGGTTGCGCACCAGCTCCTTGACGATCATGGGTTCGCAGGAATTCAGGCCGGCCAGATCGAGGTCGCCCTGATCCCGCAGCTCGTCGAGCGCCTCCTCCTCCAGTACCGCACAGACTTCCCCGGTTTCCCAATGCAGGATGCGCAGGTAGGGGTGCGGGCGTTCCAGCCAGGCATCGATCAGATAGGTCATGGGTTCATCTCCGGTGAGTGGTTAGAGATGAGAATAATTCCTATTACAGGAATAGCAAGCGCCTATTTCACAATCCGCCGTCCGTGCGCGCCAAACCCTTTGCAGGCGCGCGCTTTCGGGCGTGCGCCCGGATGTCACGCCCGGAAATACCGGGCGCGAGTGCCAGTTGGCGCGGTGTGATGAGCGGCTGGATTCAGTGCGTGCGGGCGACGGCGAAGCGGGTCAGTTCGACCAGTGCATCGCGATAGACGCTGGCGGGCAGCGCTTCCAGGCAGGCGATGGCGCGATCCGCGTGTTCGCGGGCGAGGCGGGCGGTGTAGTCGAGGGCGCCGGAGGCTTCGACGGCTTCACGGATGCTGTCGAGGTCTTCGATGCCGCCTTTCTGGATCGCATGGCGCACCAGGGCGGCCTGCTCGGCGGTGCCTTCGCGCAGGGTGTAGATCAGTGGCAGTGTCGGCTTGCCTTCGGCGAGGTCGTCGCCGACGTTCTTGCCGAGGGTTTCGGCGTCGCCCTTGTAGTCGAGCAGGTCGTCGACCAACTGGAAGGCGATTCCCAGATGATCGCCAAACGTCTGCAGGGCCTCGCTCTGCTCGGGGCTCGCTTCGGCCAGGGCGGCGGCACTGTGGGTCGAGGCCTCGAAGAGCATCGCGGTCTTGCCGCGGATGACTTCCATGTAGGTCTCTTCGGTGGTGCTGGCGTCGCGAATCTTCGAGAGCTGCAGCACTTCGCCTTCGGCGATCACGCGGGTCGCCTGGGAGATGATGCGCATGACCTGCATCGAGCCCAGCTCCACCATCATTTCGAAGGAGCGTGCATAAAGAAAGTCGCCGACCAGCACGCTGGGCGCATTGCCCCACATGGCGTTGGCGGTCGAGCGGCCGCGGCGCATGCCGGACATGTCGACGACGTCATCGTGCAACAGGGTCGAGGTGTGCAGGAATTCGATGGTGGCTGCCAGCAGGCGCAGCGAGTCGCCTTCCAGGCCGAGGGCCTTGCCGGACAGCAGCACCAGCAGGGGGCGCATGCGTTTGCCGCCCGCGGAGATGATGTAATCGCCGATCTTTTCCACCAGGGGGACGCGGGAGCTGAGCTGTTTACGGATGATTCCGTCGACAGCGGTAAAATCGTCCGCCACCACGTTATAGAAGGCCTGGGGGTGCATTGGCGAGTCGTACTCCTATGGATTGCGCGGCATGCTAGGGGCCGGGTCCGGCACTGTCAAGGCGAGGCCGGGCGGTGCTTGCGCGTACAACCTGGCTTGCGTACAATCGCGCACCCCGAACTTCCCTGGGCATTTCCCTGCCTTACGCAATTGCCTGGTGTCTATCCGGCCCCAGGCAGCCATGCCAGCCGCCAACTCTTCCTACAAAGCGCTGGGTGAGCAGGATCAACGGAGATATTCCATGTACGCTGTAATCGTTACCGGTGGCAAGCAATACAAAGTCGCCGAAGGTGAATTCCTCAAGGTCGAGAAGCTGGAGATCGCCACTGGCGAATCCGTGACTTTCGATCGCGTTCTGCTGGTCGGCAATGGTGACGACGTCACCATCGGTGCGCCGGTAGTCGACGGTGCCAAGGTCGTCGCTGAAGTGGTCTCCCAAGGCCGTCACGATAAGATCCGCATCATCAAGTTCCGTCGTCGTAAGCACCACATGAAACGTCAGGGCCACCGTCAGTGGTTCACCGAAATCAAGATCACTGGCATTCAGGCCTGATCCCTTTTAGGAGGCTATGACTCATGGCACACAAAAAAGCTGGCGGTTCTACCCGCAACGGTCGCGACTCAGAAAGCAAACGCCTTGGCGTTAAGCTGTTCGGCGGCCAGGTCATCAAGGCCGGTAACATCATCGTGCGTCAGCGCGGTACCCAGTTCCACGCCGGTTATGGCGTTGGCATGGGCAAGGATCACACCCTGTTCGCGAAAGTGGCTGGCGTGGTCAAGTTCGAAGTGAAGGGCGAGTTCGGCCGTCGCTACGTGAGCGTCGTCGCGGCCTGATCGCGGCGTTGCTGAAGAAGCCCTGTCTTGCGACGGGGCTTTTTCGTTTCTGTATCCTATCGTTTTTTTCAGCCCGCCCGAGGGCGGGAGGCGTTCCATGAAATTCGTCGATGAAGTATCGATCGTTGTAAAAGCAGGTGACGGCGGCAATGGCTTGATGAGCTTTCGTCGCGAAAAATTCATCGAGAAGGGTGGCCCCAACGGCGGCGACGGTGGCGATGGAGGCTCCATCTATATGGAAGCCGACGAGAATCTCAACACCCTGGTCGACTACCGCTACACCCGTCGTTTCGACGCGCAGCGTGGCGAGAACGGCGGCAGCAAGGACTGCACCGGTCACAAGGGTGACGATCTGGTGCTGCCGGTCCCGGTGGGCACCACGGTCATCGATGCCAATACCCAGGAAATCATCGGCGACCTGACCAAGCCCGGTCAGCGGCTGCTGGTGGCGCAGGGTGGCTGGCATGGTCTGGGCAACACCCGCTTCAAGTCGAGCACCAACCGGGCGCCGCGGCAGACTTCGCCGGGCAAGCCGGGCGAGATGCGCGATCTCAAGCTGGAGCTGAAGGTGCTTGCCGATGTTGGCCTGCTCGGTCTGCCGAATGCCGGCAAGAGCACCTTCATCCGCTCGGTGTCGGCGGCCAAGCCGAAGGTGGCGGATTACCCCTTCACCACGCTGGTGCCGAACCTGGGCGTGGTCAGCGTCGGTCGCTACAAGAGCTTCGTCATCGCCGACATCCCCGGCCTGATCGAGGGCGCCGCCGAGGGTGCCGGTCTGGGTATCCGCTTCCTCAAGCACCTGGCGCGCACGCGTCTGCTGCTGCATCTGGTGGACATGGCGCCGCTGGACGAGAGCGATCCGGCCGAGGCTGCTGCGGTTATCATCCACGAGCTGGAGAAATTCAGCCCGTCGCTGGCCGAGCGCGACCGTTGGCTGGTGCTGAACAAGGCCGACCAGATCCTCGAGGAGGAGCGTGAGGCGCGGGTCAAGGCGGTGGTCGAGCGGCTCGACTGGAAAGGCCCGGTGTATGTGATCTCCGCGCTGGAGCGCGAAGGAACCGAGGCGCTCAGCCAGGACATCATGCGTTACCTCGACGAGCGCACCGTGCGCCTGGCCGAAGAGCCCGAATACGCCGAGGCGCTGGCCGAGCTCGATCAGCGCATCGAGGACGAGGCGCGCGCCCGTCTGCAGGCGCTGGACGACCAGCGCGCCCTGCGCCGTGCCGGGCTGAAGAGTGTCGGCACCGTCGAGGACGAAGACGACTTCGACGATGACGAGGATGACGGCGACGGGCCGGAAATCTTCTACGTGCGCTGAGATTTCTCGGGAGCGGGATGGCCGGTCCTTCCCGCTGTTTGCATCTGGACTGGGATGGAATCATGCGGGACAAGGTGACCGGCGCGCAGCGCTGGGTGGTGAAGATCGGCAGCGCGCTGCTGACCGCCGACGGGCGTGGACTGGATCGCGCGGCCATGGCGGTGTGGGTCGAGCAGATGGTCGCGCTGCGGGCGGCGGGCGTGGAGCTGGTGCTGGTGTCGTCCGGCGCGGTGGCGGCGGGCATGAGTCGTCTCGGCTGGACGGCTCGTCCCAAGGCGATGAACGAGCTGCAGGCGGCGGCCGCCGTCGGGCAGATGAGCCTGATCCGCGCCTGGGAATCGAGCTTCGCCGAGCACGAGCGGCAGACCGCGCAGATCCTGCTGACGCATGACGATCTGTCCGACCGCAAGCGTTACCTGAACGCGCGCAGCACCCTGCGCACTCTGGTCGACGTCGACGTGATCCCGGTGATCAACGAGAACGACACGGTGGTCACCGACGAAATCCGTTTTGGCGACAACGACACGCTGGCGGCGCTGGTCGCCAACCTGGTCGAGGCCGATCTACTGGTGATCCTCACCGACCGCGACGGCATGTTCGATGCCGATCCCCGTCTGAATCCCGATGCCGTACTGATTTCCGAAGCCCGTGCCGACGATCCGGCGCTGGATGCCGTCGCGGGCGGCACCGGCGGCGCCTTGGGGCGTGGCGGCATGCAGACCAAGCTGCGCGCGGCGCGTCTGGCGGCGCGTTCGGGTGCCTACACCGTCATCGTCGGCGGGCGCATCGAGCAGGTACTGGCGCGCCTCAAGGCGGGGGAGCTGCTCGGTACGCTGCTGGCGCCCGAGCGTGATCCGCTGGCGGCGCGCAAGCAGTGGCTGGCCGGCCAGCTGCAGACGCGTGGCACGCTGGTGCTGGACGCCGGTGCGGTCAAGGCACTGCGCCAGGATCACAAGAGCCTGCTTTCGGTGGGTGTGAAGGCGATCCAGGGTAGCTTTCGCCGGGGCGAGATGGTCGTCTGCGTCGATCTCGAAGGGCGCGAAGTGGCTCGTGGCCTGGTCAACTACAGCGCGATCGAGGCGCAGAAGATCCTCGGTCGCTCGTCCGACGCCATCGAGTCGCTGCTCGGTTACGTGAATGAGCCCGAGCTGGTGCATCGCGACAACCTGATTCTGCTCAGGAGTGCCGAATGAAGCGCCTGTGGCTTGCTGTGTTTTTGGCGGTTCCCGCCCTGGCGGCGGCCGAGCAGATCGGCGAAGTCGCTACCGTCTTCAAGTGGGTTGGCCCCAACGACAAGATCGTCGTCGAGGCTTTCGACGATCCGAAGGTTGAGGGCGTGACCTGCTATCTGTCGCGGGCCAAGACCGGCGGTGTGAAAGGTGGGCTGGGCCTGGCCGAGGATCGTGCGGAGGCGTCCATTGCCTGTCGTCAGGTCGGCGCCATCCGCTTCAAGGGCGAGCTCAAGGATGGCGAGGAGGTGTTCAAGGAGCGCACCTCGCTGGTGTTCAAGAGCATGCAGGTGGTGCGTTTCTTCGACGAGAAGCGCAACACGCTGGTCTACCTGGTTTACAGCGACCGCATCATCGAAGGCAGTCCGCAGAATGCGGTGACCGCCATTCCGATTCTTCCCTGGAAGTGAGTCGATCGGTCTCGGCGTTGGCTCGCCGGGTGCGAGCTGCCCAGGTCTCGACGTTTCTCGGGATGCATTGATCGACAGGGTGCTCGCTCAGGCCCAGCGCCTGTCTTCGCTCTGCTCGCAAGGGCTATGTGCGCGGTCATAAAAAAACCGGCCAGTGGCCGGTTTTTTCAAGAACATCACGCTCAGGCTGCAGCGGCTTCGCCGAGTGCCTTGATGTGAGCGTTCAGGCGGCTCTTGTGACGAGCAGCCTTGTTCTTGTGGATGATGCCTTTGTCGGCCATGCGGTCGATTACCGGTACAGCCAAGGTGTAGGCAGCCTGGGATTTTTCCAGGTCTTTGGCGTCGAGCGCCTTGACTACGTTCTTGATGTAGGTGCGAACCATGGAGCGCAGGCTGGCATTGTGGCTGCGACGCTTCTCAGCCTGTTTTGCGCGTTTTTTGGCGGAAGGGCTGTTGGCCACCGTCGAACTCCTCGAAACTTTGGGGGGATGCAAACAAATAAGGCCGCGAATCTTGCCGCCGCCGGGGTCGCTTGTCAAGCCTGTTCGATGCCCGTCTCGACTTCGGCGACGAGCGTCGCCTGTCGGTCGTGCCTTTGTCTGGAGATCGGCGCACTGGCGATGCGTGGGCACGCTAACGGGTGCTTTATTTCCAGGCCAGCCCTAAACTCGGCGGCTTCTTTCGGCGCGGCGTCGCGAGTTTCGCGCTGCGCAGCGCGGTCGAACTGCATGGCTATCCATACCCTATGAATCTACTCAAATCCCTGGCTGCGGTGAGTTCGCTGACCATGGTGTCCCGTGTGCTGGGCTTCGTGCGCGACACCATCATGGCGAGGATCTTCGGTGCGGGCGTCGCTACCGACGCCTTCGTCGTCGCCTTCAAGCTGCCCAACCTGCTGCGGCGCATCTTCGCCGAGGGCGCGTTCTCCCAGGCGTTCGTGCCGATCCTCGCGGAGTACAAGAGCCAGCGCGGCGATGAGGCGGCACGCACCTTCGTGGCCTACGTGTCCGGCCTTCTCACGCTGGTGCTGGCGCTGGTGACGGCGCTCGGCGTGCTCGCCGCGCCCTGGGTGGTGTGGATCAGCGCGCCAGGGTTCGCCGACGATGTGCAGCGCTTCGAGCTGACCAGCTCGCTGCTGCGGGTGACCTTTCCCTACATCCTGCTGATCTCGCTGTCGTCGCTGGCCGGAGCGATCCTCAATACCTGGAATCGCTTCGCCGTACCGGCCTTCGTGCCGACGCTGCTCAACCTGAGCATGATCTTCTTCGCCGTGTTCCTCACGCCGTACTTCGATCCGCCGGTCATGGCGCTCGGCTGGGCGGTGCTTGCCGGCGGCCTGTTGCAGCTGCTCTACCAACTGCCGCACCTGAGGAAGATCGGCATGCTGGTGCTGCCGCGGCTGAACCTTCGCGACAGTGGCGTGTGGCGGGTGATGCGGCAGATGGGGCCGGCGATCCTCGGGGTGTCCGTGGCGCAGGTCTCGCTGATCATCAATACGGCATTCGCCTCTTTCCTGCCGACCGGGTCGGTGTCCTGGATGTACTACGCCGATCGCCTGATGGAGCTGCCCACCGGGGTGCTCGGCGTGGCGCTGGGTACCATCCTGCTCCCTGCACTTTCCAAGACCCATGCGCTGGGCGACCGCGGCGAGTATTCGCGGCTGCTCGACTGGGGCCTGCGCCTGTGTCTGTTGCTGGCGCTGCCGTGCGCGCTGGCGCTGGCGATCATCGCCGAGCCGCTGACCGCCTCGTTGTTCCAGTACGGCGCATTCAGCGCCCACGACGCCGCGATGACCCAGCGCGCACTGATCGCTTATTCGATAGGACTGGTCGGCCTCATCCTGATCAAGATTCTTGCGCCGGGCTTCTACGCGCGGCAGAACATCCGCACGCCGGTGCGCATAGCCATCTTCATTCTGGTCGTCACGCAATTGATGAACCTGGCGTTCGTCGTCCCGTTGCGGCATGCCGGGCTGGCCCTGGCCATCAGCCTGGGTGCCTGCCTGAACGCCGGCTTGCTGTATTGGCAGATGCGCAAGCAGCGGATGTTCGACCTGCAGCCGGGCTGGATGCCGTTCCTGGTCAAGCTGGTGGTGGCGGTGGGGGTGATGTGCGGGGTGTTGCTTGCGGGCATCCAGCTGCTGCCTGGCTGGGACCAGGGTGACATGCTGGTGCGCTTGCTGCGCCTCGGCGGACTGGTCGCCGCCGGGGTGCTGGCCTATTTCGGTAGCCTGGCGCTGCTCGGCTTCCGTCTGCATCACTTCGCGCGCCGCTCGCTGCACTGAAGCGTTGTCGCCCTGGGTGGCGAGCCGGCCGAATGCCGCCGCTGCGCCTGTCACCCGGCGCCCGCTGTGCGTATAATCGGCCACTTTGTGAGCAAGATGCGCGCTATGCAGCTGGTTCGAGGCCTACACAATCTGCGGCCCCAACATCGGGGTTGCGTCGCCACGATCGGGAATTTCGACGGTGTCCACCGCGGCCATCAGGCCATCCTGATGCGTTTGCGTGAGCGCGCCGCGGAATTGTCGCTGCCTAGCTGCGTAGTGATTTTCGAGCCGCAGCCGCGTGAGTTCTTCACCCCGAATACGGCGCCGCCGCGTCTGGCCCGCCTGCGTGACAAGCTCGAGCTGTTCGCCGCGGAAGGCGTGGACCGCGTCCTGTGCCTGGCCTTCAACCCGCGCTTGCGCGAGCTGAGCGCCGAGGCGTTCGTCCGCCAGGTGCTGATCGACGGGCTCGGCGTGCGCCATCTGGAGGTCGGCGACGATTTCCGTTTCGGCTGCGATCGCGCCGGCGACTTCGCGTTTCTCCAGCGTGCCGGCGCGGCGGCCGGTTTCACCGTGGAGGCGGCGACCACCATCGAGGTGGACGGCCTGCGGGTCAGCAGCACGCGGGTTCGCGAGGCGCTGGCCGAGGGCGACTTCCCGCAGGCCCAGCGCCTGCTCGGTCGCCATTACGTCATCGACGGCCGCGTGCTGCACGGGCAGAAGCTAGCCCGGCAGTTGGGCTGGCCGACGGCGAACGTTCAGCTCAAGCGCGTGCGGGCGCCGTTTTCCGGGGTTTATCTTGTCAGCGCCTATGTGGACGGGCGCAAATGGCCGGGCGTGGCCAACATCGGTACGCGGCCCAGCGTCGACGGCGACGGCCGCGCGCACCTGGAGGTGCACCTGTTGAACTTCGCCGGCGACCTCTACGGCAAGCGCATGCGCGTGGCCTTCCACCACAAGCTGCGCAACGAGCGCAGGTTCGCCTCGCTGGACGAACTCAAGACGGCGATCGCCGCCGATGTCGCCGCCGCCCAGGTTTACTGGCTGGGCGCGCCGCTGCAGTGAGCGCGCTGGCATCCGCAATACACACGATCAGCAGCACCGGCGGGGCCGCGGCCCCGCGCAAGCAAAACTGAATTTGAACAGGCCGATGACATGACCGATTACAAAGCGACGCTGAACCTGCCGGAAACGGCATTCCCGATGAAGGCCGGTTTGCCGCAGCGCGAACCCCAGATCCTGCAGCGCTGGGACGAGATCGGCCTGTACCAGAAGCTGCGCCAGATCGGCGCCGGGCGTCCTAAGTTCGTGCTTCACGACGGCCCGCCGTACGCCAACGGCAGCATCCATATCGGTCACGCGCTGAACAAGATCCTCAAGGACATCATCACCCGCTCCAAGACCCTGAGCGGCTTCGACGCCCCCTACGTGCCGGGCTGGGACTGCCATGGCCTGCCGATCGAGCACAAGGTCGAGACCACCTTCGGCAAGAACCAGCCGGCCGACCTCACCCGCGAGCGTTGCCGTGCCTATGCCACCGAGCAGGTCGCCGAACAGAAGGCCGGCTTCATCCGCCTCGGCGTGCTGGGTGAGTGGGACAACCCGTACCTGACCATGAACTTCGCCAACGAAGCCGGCGAGATCCGCGCGCTGGCCGAGATGGTCGGCAACGGCTTCGTGTTCAAGGGCCTGAAGCCGGTCAACTTCTGCTTCGATTGCGGCTCGGCGCTGGCCGAGGCCGAAGTGGAATATCAGGACAAGAAGTCCGATGCCATCGACGTGGCCTTCCCGATCGAGGACGCCGACAAGCTGGCCGCCGCATTCGGCCTGGAGCGCCTGTCGAAGCCGACCAGCATCGTCATCTGGACCACCACGCCCTGGACCATTCCGGCCAACCAGGCGCTCAACGTGCACCCCGAATTCACCTATGCGCTGGTGGATGTCGGTGATCGTCTGCTGCTGCTCGCCGAAGAACTGGTCGAAAGCTGCCTGCAGCGCTATGGCCTGCAGGGTGAGGTCGTCGCCACGGCTCCGGGTGCCGCGCTGGAGCTGATCCGCTTCCGCCATCCGTTCTACGAGCGGCTGTCGCCGTTGTACCTGGCCGATTATGTCGAACTGGGCGCCGGCACCGGGGTGGTTCACTCGGCGCCCGCCTATGGCGAGGACGACTTCTACAGTTGCAAGCGCTACGGCATGAGCAACGACGAGATCCTCAATCCGGTGCAGAGCAACGGCGTGTACGTCGACTCGCTGCCGTTCTTCGGCGGCCAGTTCATCTGGAAGGCCAACCCGGCGGTCGTCGCCAAGCTCGAGGAAGTCGGCGCGCTGCTCCGGCACGACGTGATCAACCACAGCTACATGCACTGCTGGCGGCACAAGACGCCGCTGATCTACCGCGCCACGGCGCAGTGGTTCGTCGGCATGGACAAGCAGCCGAACCAGGGCGCTACGCTGCGCGAGCGTTCCCTGGCAGCCATCGAGCAAACCAAATTCGTCCCGGCCTGGGGCCAGGCGCGCCTGCACAGCATGATCGCCGGCCGTCCTGACTGGTGCATCTCGCGCCAGCGCAACTGGGGCGTGCCGATCCCGTTCTTCACCCACAAGGAGAGCGGCGAGCTGCACCCGCGCACCGTCGAACTGATGGAAGAAGTCGCCAGGCGCGTCGAGCAGGAAGGCATCGAGGCCTGGTTCAAGCTCGACGCCGCCGAGTTGCTCGGTGACGAAGCCGCCCAGTACGACAAGAGCCGCGACACCCTGGACGTGTGGTTCGACTCCGGCACCACCCACTGGCACGTGCTGCGCGGCTCGCATGCCGACCTGGCGCACCGCGACGGTCCGGCGGCCGACCTCTACCTGGAAGGCTCCGACCAGCACCGCGGCTGGTTCCATTCCTCGCTGCTCACCGGCTGCGCCATCGACGGCCACGCGCCGTACAAGGAGCTGCTGACCCACGGCTTCACCGTCGACGAGCAGGGCCGCAAGCAATCCAAATCCCTGGGCAACGTGGTTGCGCCGCAGAAAGTCATCGACAGCCTGGGCGCCGACATCCTGCGCCTGTGGGTCTCGTCCACCGACTATTCGGGCGAGATGGCGGTGTCCGACCAGATTCTCCAGCGCAGCGCCGACGCCTACCGGCGCATCCGCAACACCGCGCGCTTCCTGCTCTCGAACCTCAATGGCTTCGACCCGCAGCAGCATCTGCTGCCGGCCGAGGACATGCTCGCGCTGGATCGCTGGGCGGTGGACCGCACACTGTTGCTGCAGCGCGAGATCGTCGAAGCCTACGACGAGTACCGTTTCTGGAACGTCTACCAGAAGGTGCACAACTTCTGCGTGCAGGAGCTGGGCGGCTTCTACCTCGACATCATCAAGGACCGCCAGTACACCACCGCGGCGGACAGCGTGGCGCGGCGCTCCTGCCAGACCGCGATGTACCACATCGCCGAAGCCCTGGTGCGCTGGATCGCGCCGATCCTGTCCTTCACCGCCGACGAGATCTGGCAGTACCTGCCGGGCGAGCGCAACGAGTCGGTGATGCTCAACACCTGGTACGAGGGCCTTGCCGAATTGCCGCTGGGCTTCGACCTGGACCGTGCCTTCTGGGAGCAGGTCATGGCCGTGAAGGTCGCGGTCAACAAGGAGCTGGAAAACCAGCGCAATGCCAAGACGATTGGCGGCAACCTACAGGCGGACATCGTGCTGTTCGGTGAAGGGGCGCTGGTCGAGGTGCTGAACAAGCTGGGCGAGGACCTGCGCTTCGTGCTGATCACCTCGCGCGTCGAGGTGCAGCCGCTGGAGCAGGCGCCGGCCGATGCGGTGCAGAGCGAATTGCCGGGCCTCAAGCTGCTGGTGCGTAAGTCGACCTTCGAGAAATGCCCGCGCTGCTGGCACTTCCGCGACGACATCGGCGTCGACCCGGCGCATCCTGACATCTGTGGACGTTGCGCAAGCAATGCGTTCGGTTCGGGTGAGGTCCGGCACTTCGCCTGATCGAACATCGTCCGATAGACGGGGCGCGCCCGCGTGCCCCAGGCCCCTTGGTTGCATCTGGAGACTGTATGACGTCCCGCTTCGGCAAACTTCCCTGGCTATGGATCAGCGTGCTGGTGTTCGTTCTGGACCAGGCGACGAAGTTCTACTTCGAGGGAACCCTGCGGCTGTATCAGCAGATCGTGGTGATCCCTGACTATTTCAGCTGGACCCTGGCCTACAACACCGGCGCCGCGTTCAGTTTCCTCGCCGACGAGTCCGGCTGGCAGCGCTGGCTGTTCGCGCTGATCGCGGTCGGCGTCAGCGCCGTGCTGGTGGTCTGGATGAAACGCCTGAAGAGCGACGAAACCTGGCTGGCGATCGCGCTCGCGCTAGTGCTGGGCGGCGCGCTGGGCAACCTGCTCGATCGCATGCTGCTCGGCCACGTGGTCGACTTCATCCTGGTGCACTGGCAGAACCGTTGGTACTTCCCGGCCTTCAATCTCGCCGATAGCGGGATCACCGTAGGCGCCCTCATGCTGGCGCTGGACATGTTCAAGACCAAGAAGTCTGGAGAAACCGTACATGACTGAGCAGCGTATCGGCTCGGACACCCGCGTCACCCTACATTTCGCCCTCAAGCTGGCGAGCGGCGATGTGGTGGACACGACCTTCGACAAGCAGCCCGCCACCTTCAGCGTCGGCGACGGCAACCTGTTGCCGGGATTCGAGCAGGCGCTCTATGGCCTCAAGGCGGGCGACAAGCGCAGCCTGACCGTGGAGCCCGAGCATGGCTTCGGCCAGCCCAACGTGCAGAACGTGCAGGTCATGCCGCGCGGGCAGTTCGAGGGCATGGAGCTGTCCGAGGGGCTGCTGGTGATTTTCAACGATGCCGCCAATACCGAACTGCCGGGCGTGGTCAAAGCGTTCGACGACAAGCAGGTGACCGTCGATTTCAACCACCCCCTGGCCGGCAAGCAGCTGACCTTCGATGTCGAGATCATCGACGTCGTCGCCCTGTAACACCTTTACGAGACGGTGGGGCGATCGCCCCGCCGCAGCCCCTTTGAACCCAGGGGGAGCAGAGGCAGTTAAACTGCCCGTCCAAGCCCCGTGCGCCGAGATTCGTCATGCTCATCAAACTCGCCAATCCCCGTGGCTTCTGCGCCGGTGTCGACCGCGCCATCGAGATCGTCAATCGTGCCCTCGAGGTGTTCGGTCCGCCGATCTACGTGCGCCATGAAGTCGTGCACAACAAGTTCGTGGTGGAGGATCTGCGTTCGCGCGGGGCGATCTTCGTCGACGAGCTGGATCAGGTGCCGGACAACGTCATCGTCATCTTCAGCGCCCATGGCGTATCCCAGGCGGTGCGCCAGGAAGCCGAAAGACGCGGCCTGAAGGTGTTCGATGCGACCTGCCCGCTGGTGACCAAGGTGCATCTTGAGGTCGCCCGCTACAGCCGCGACGGCCGCGAGTGCATCCTCATCGGCCACGCCGGTCACCCGGAAGTGGAGGGCACCATGGGCCAGTACGACACCGCCAACGGCGGCTCGATCTACCTGGTGGAAGACGAGGAGGACGTCGCCTCCCTGACCGTGCGCGATCCCGAGTCGCTGGCGTTCGTCACCCAGACCACGTTGTCGATGGATGACACCAGCCGGGTGATCGACGCCCTGCGGACGAAGTTTCCCGCCATCGGCGGTCCGCGCAAGGACGACATCTGCTACGCCACCCAGAACCGCCAGGATGCGGTCAAGCAGCTCGCTGCCGACTGCGACCTGGTGCTGGTGGTGGGTAGCCCCAACAGCTCCAACTCCAACCGCCTGCGCGAGTTGGCAGAACGCATGAGCACTCCGGCCTATCTCATCGATGGTGCCGAAGACATGAAGCGCGAGTGGTTCGAAGGTTGCCAGAAGATCGGCATCACCGCCGGCGCCTCGGCCCCGGAAGTACTTGTGCGCGGGGTAATCGAACAACTCCACGCCTGGGGCGCCAGCGGCGCCGAGGAGTTGCTCGGCAGGCCGGAAAACATCACGTTCTCCATGCCGAAGGAGTTGCGGGTAAAGGCGATCTGACCGCTTTACCCGCTCCGCAAATCACTTCCAGCAGTCGTTGACGCTAGCCCCCGAAACGCTGACACCGCGGGTGCCGATTGCATTCAGGGTGAGGTTCCCGCATTTGGTGTCGGCGGTCTGGGAGCCCTGAGGGGTGGCGGTCAAGGTGTAACCGCCGTCGTTGTTGACCTTGCCCACGCTGAGTTGGTATTTGCCAGTGGACGACAGGGCCGATGAGGTTGCGTTGTTGCCAGTTCCACTGGTGGTGGTGTTTGGAAGATTCAACTTTCCAAGTTCTCCAGAGGCACTGACATAAGTATTGTTCTGCGCGAAATAGCGCTCCTCCCGCGCAGCAGCTTCGTTCAGTAGCGCCTGCCCCTCGGTGCGGTTGCTGCGCAGTACATATTGCTGGTAACTCGGATAGGCAATGGACGCCAAAATACCGATAACTACTACGGTAGTCATCAGTTCAATCAGGGTGAAGCCGCTTTCGCGCTTCATTGTCTTTTCTCCATGTCAAAGTTCATCGTTCGATGGCATCAGACGCCAGAGTTGTCTACCACTGGTTGCGCTGCCCGAAGTGATACCCTTGGTCTTCCCGTCCGTACTGTATTGCAGGCCTCCACTGATAGCCGATCCACCGGCAGGGGAGCTGTAACCCGAAACTACCGCCCCGTTTAGGCTGTCACTGGCATTGATCACTCCATCGCCATTCATGTCGAACAGGTTGAAGGCGGTGCGTCCACCTGTGTAGGGGTTAATGCCATAAGTGAAGCCTTTAAGATCGGCTTCGCAGGCGTTGTTGTCTGGCTGAATCGTGGAAAAGATCAGGCCTTGACCGTACAGGGTCATGGGGTTGATCAAGCGCTCCCCTGCGGAGGCATCCCCCGTTTTAAGATCGATATACCAGCCCCATTTACTGACATCCGTATCTGCGGTGCCTGCTGCCCCCTCTGCGTACCATTTGAAAGGCTCTTGGCTCAAGAGTCGCACCACTGTACTAGTGCCATTTATCGTCATATCAGATTCGCTGATGGTCTGCTCCTGCAGACTATCGCGCGCCTTGTCGCTGGTCGCACTGCTGTTCGCACTTTCACCCGCAGTTTGCCGGTCCCAGATCGAGTAGAGGGTTTGAGTCTGGAACGGGCTGGTCTTGTCTGCGAGGTTTACATAACGGCCAGTTCCCACGGTCACCAGATATCCTACGTTGGTAGGGTGGCGAACTAATGTCGGGGCGGCGGTGATAGGTTGGCGGGCGCCATCGGCGTCTTTCGCTATGTACAGCGGGTTGCCGCCAAACGACACACGGAACTGTTCCTTAATCGTATTACAGTTCGACGAGCATTTACCGAAGATGGTGCTGTTACTTCGGTCGTAAAGGTCGAAACGCCAAACATTACCGAGCATGTCGCCCGCGTAGACGTAGTCCACTACTCCATCCGAGTTGAAATCGGCGGTGCGGATGTTAGAGAGGCCGTTGCTCGAACCTGTGGTGTCCGTGTAGTTATCTGTGGCGGACGTTTGTGCTTCGAGTTTTGCCAGTCTCGTGCCCGTTTGGATATCAAGTGCGAACAGTACGGCCTTGCCTGAGCCACTGTTGTACCCATTAGGGATAAGTGCCGCCCATTGTCCGCTGTGCAGTCTAGCCACTACGGGTTTCGGCAAGCTATAACCCATGTCACTATCGGTGTCGCTGGTGAATTCCCATAGAAGGGACGGCGATGAAGGGTTGGTAACGTCCAGTGCAAAAACGCCTCTTCCGCCGCCGGCGAGGCTTCCGACCAGAACGGTATGCCAATCATCACCGTAATACACGTCGGTGACGCTGATTGAACCGTCAACGTAGTACTGGTGTTGCCCACCGCTAGCGCCATAGTTGGCGGCGGTAAGCAGGTTCAGGTTTGCTATGACTGGGGTTGGAATGAATGCGAAGATTTCGGCGCCCGTGGTGGCATTGAAAGCATGCAGCATTCCATCGTTGGCACCGACATAAACCACAGGGGTTCGGGTGCTGGCGCCGCTTTTGAACGTGGTGTACTTGGCGATTGTTCCATCCAGAGCGCCCGCTCGATAGGCGAGATATTGGGCGCCTTTCACCAATATGGGCGAGGAATTGATGATGTCGCCCAGTAGCGATGTCCTGCTTCTGAATGTGGAGCAGCCGCTCTGGCCAGAGCAGCTACCTCTGACGAAATCCACGCGGGCCTGCCCGTAGTTGTCGCTTGTGCTCGAGCTAGGAGTGGCTTTATTAAGCGCCGCTTGTAAGTTTTGGCCGCCGAATGACTTGTTCGCCAGATTGCCCCACGCGAAGTTAGTTAACGCCGTTCCCGCCGCGTCAGCCATCTTGATCGAGCGTGAGTCGGGTGCGGGAATATGCTCGCTAGCTTTCCATAACGTTGTTGATGTTGTGGTTCCTTGGGATGTTACCAGCTTCTGTTTGATTACATCCCCCGTCCACTTATCGGTCTTGAAGTCCGTGCGATATATGAATGCGGAACCGTCAGCGGTGGTGGTAGCCCCTGTGACTGAAGGCGTGCTCACGGAAAAGTTGTTTTGAAGAATTTTATTGAAAGCGCTGCGTAATTGTTCCTTCAGAGTGGATGCGTTGGTTACCAGAAAGTAGTTATCCGGGTCACCGGATATGGTGGTGGTATCTCGACCGGAAATCCCGTATTTCGCGGCATACCACAGAGGATTGTTTAGTACCGTCGCTGCGGCTGAGGTACTTGGGCTAAATGTCTGGGTGCTTGCGCTTTTGGTTGCTGTCGGAGTGCCGTTAATCCAGGGGAGCTGGGCGCAGGCTGAGGGCATGTTGGCTTCGTTGGTGTAGTCGCAGTATCCGGCGTTCTGGTCTGGAGGCACGTTCAGAAAATACTTCAGATTCTGCTGTTTATCCTGAACCACCAGGTAGGTTCCATCCCTGTTGGTGCCAGAGATTACGTATCCCAGGTTCTGGTTACTGCCAGTGGATTGCGCAGTCGGTTTGACCGTGACGGTGATGGTCCCGTTGGCGTTCACGACAATTGCGTAACTTACGATGACGTCACTGTCGAAGTCGTTGCCTTGCTCATCTGCTTCGTAATTGACGCGGAAAACGGCGCCTGTCGCTGAGTACTGTTCTACATAAAGATCGACGATTGGGTCGGTCGGCTGATAGGCGCTCTTGGATCTATTAGTGCTCGACCCATTGATCGTCTTGGCGAATGGAACAAGAGAGATTTTTCTGCCGCCGACCGTGAACTCGAACTTTGGAAGTGGAGAGGCGAGCGCAACGACGTAGGTATCGGTCTTCTGATCGCCAGTGAGCGATGTATTCAGGTCGGTAGTGGCCCCGAATCGGGCAACCGATGCCGAGTAGTAGCTTCCCTGCTTGCTGGGCTCTTCCGGAGCCAGGCCGCGCAAGTTGGAAAGACTCGTCACCGTTTTCACCGTGGGGGCATAGTCTTCGTTAGCGCCAACCGCGCCGATGAATTTGGGGCCGGGGATAGAGGGCTCGGTCGCGGTAATTGCGTTTGCCTGAGCAGCAACGTCGAGTCCACTCAGGTCGCTGGTGAATGAGGTGGAAAAGGCGCTTCCAGGCAATTGGTCCGAATCATAGGAAACGTTGACGTTGCTCATCACCAGCATATTAGGTTTAGCGCACCAGTTTGCCCTGGCGCTACTGTCGGAGGCGTAAGGGTTGTCCCAAGTCGCTTCACTCAAACCTACGGCGTTGTCGTGGCTACCGCTGGTGCTGAATGCCGTCGTTGCAGTACCCTTCCCGGCAAAGTAGCGCAGTGTCTCGTACATCATCTCGCCGATCGGATTCCCCCAGTCGACATAGCCTCCTTCTTCCATCGGCCCGGTGCGAAAACTACCTCCTCGGTAGCGGCTGGATGTGCTGCCGTTGTTATAGTCCCTTATTCTCAGGGCATTGAGGGAGTTAACAATCGTTGCATTTGAAGAGAAGGTTCCGTTGCTGTTTATTTCCGAGCTGAATTGCGAAACGACTTTTCTGAGAACGCCGCCCGACATGTTCTTGTTGTAGCTGCCCGTTAGCAGTCCAAAAAGCATCGTATTGTCCGCGCCGTACTCGTGCAGTAGGCCTACAGGCTTGTACCGGCCTGCGTAGCCCTGGCAGTCGGTGGCATGGTAGGTGTCGGTGCATACCGCAACTCGCACCGTATAGTCCGTCCGAGTACCTCCTCCATAGGTGCTGTTGTTAAGCACCGGGCTCTCTGAAGATGCCCAGTCCCATACCCGTGTAGTGGTACTCGCACTGGCGACGACTGAGAGAAAAGGGGGTAGATTGCTGCAGGTGTTGAGGGTTGAGCAGTTGGTGCCGGCAGCCATGGTCACGTTGCCGAAGAATAGGCGTTTCCCTCCCGTCGGCGCAGAGATGGGTGCGTAGTCATGAATGTCGTAGCCGTCCACCGCGGTGCTGGTGTACTCCTTGGCCCATGAGTGCCCATCCTGTGGTATGTACGCGCGACGCAGAATGGTTTCTGTTGCAGTATCTACTTCGCGGTAACCGCCATACAGTACCTTCCGCAGTGCATCAACACGGCTAGTGGTTATGTAGTTCAGCCAGTTCCCCGACCAACTTCCCGTGCATCTGTAAAGAGTGGCTGCCGTGGTGGTTCCAGAGGGGGTGAACTTGTCGCTATTCGTCTTTCCCCCGGAGTGTGTATAACAGAGCTTGGAGTCGAACAGTCCGTAATACTCGATGCTTGGCTTAAATCTCAGGTCGAGCGTCCCATCTCCATCAATGTCACTGGCGTCGTTATAGGCCTCAAAAAAAAGAGAGTGGTCCTTTCCAAGTACAAGCATGCTCAGCGGTGGAACCGATTCGCTGACAAACAGCGGGTTCTGCGAAATGCTGATGTTGGCTGTGGCAACTCCACTAACGGCTAGCAGCCCAAGCAGGAATTTGAATCTACGAAACATGATTGTCTCCGACTGCTAGTTGTAAATGGCGGCGACGACGGAGCGTACGCACAAGGCGTCGGCGCCGCAGCTCTTACTCGCGCCAGAGCCCTGAAAGGATTGAGCATTCACCTCGTAGTAGTTAACGCAGTTGTTGCCGCTCAAATAATCTTCCGCCTGGGTACATGTCGTCTGTATGTTTCCTACGCTTGTAGCATCGCGTACGTACCAGCGCGCAGTTCTATCGAGTGTCGTACCGCCGTCCAGCCCGCTATAGGTGAAGTATCCTTTACCCGTGCTTGTGGTGAAGAAGGTTTTATAGCCGTCCGCCGTGTTGGGCACGATCTCCTGGATGCATAGCGTGGTGGGTGTTGTCGAAGTGCAGACCTCCGGTGCGACATTGACGTTTGCCAGGCGCCGTTCGGACTCGCGTTGTGCCGATTCAGCTGCGGTTCGGAGGCGTTTCTCTTCCATCAGGTTCCCGGTAATGCGCGACTCCATAGTTACTTCACGCATACTGGTCACGGCTAGAAGCGTAATGATCAAGAGCATTATCAAGGCGACGAAAAGCACGGCTCCGTGTTGTCTTGCAGGCATCGGGGCGAAGCGCTTCATGGCATTAGATTCCTGAGGGTCATGCTGTTGTTGACGAGTTGATAGAGCTTGTCATCCGGCACCGTACAGTTGGCGCTAGCGTCGCCGAGCTTTATCCAGTCGCAATACGCTTGGCTGTTCATGTTCTGGCGAAGATTGTTCTGGCTTGCCAGCAATACGTAGTATCTGACGCTGCCTATGGGATTCGATCCCGGCGTTTGCGTGTAGCTGGTGACTTCCCGGGTCCCCGCGGCACCTATTCCGAAATCGAAGCGGATACCGGCGACCCCCTCTACCAGCGTCGTTCCATTGCATACGAGGTTGCCATTGCCGATCGTGATTTTCTCTACGAACGATTCAGTAGGGGTGGTATAGGGTTTGGCAATTGCGCTGGCGTTGGCGCTGCTTATGCCGGTTCCCGCACAGTCCAGCTCGCTAGCCGTGCGTGGTTGATAACGTATACAGATGGTGCTGCTGTCTACCCGGGATATCGCCTGCCCGGCCGAGAAAGCGCACGTTTCCGATCCGGTACTTGCAGTGAAATCCCCTGCTGGGAAGGCCTGCTCGAGGGTGACATCAGGCCGACGTCGGTAACCGGCTTTGGAGAGTTGCCGATCCAACAGCATCAGGGTGAATCTTCCATTCTCCTGGTTGGTTGACTGACCTTGCTGATAGAGATAGTTGCTTTTGTTGTCGATGTAGATCTGCGTCACGCCAAGTATCAGAAAGCTACTGATCGCCAACGCCACCATAAGCTCGACGAGCGATAACCCAAATTGTTCGTGCCGAAAGTTCATAGATAAGTCCTAGAGCTCGGCACGCAAGCGATAGTGGCAGATGGTTTTATCGTCATCGGTTCCAGCGTTCGCATCCATGCATTCTCCATCTTTGACCCGCCACGCTAGCTGGATCTCGACTGCTGATCCCGTACTTGTGCAGTTGCCCGGGGTGGCGGAACGGCAAACGTGGAAATCGCTGCTCAGCAGGCTGGTTGCGTCGGGCAGCGCCGCTTTCGCCCGCTCTGCCCAGCACCCCAGGCGATCTGACGCTGAGCTGGGCGGAGGCGCGCAGGTGGTAGCTGCCGAAGGAAAATTTGAGCCTGCCGCTTTGTAGTAGCCTGATGAGCTGGCAGGCAGACCAGTTGTGGAAACCATCGACGAATCGGCTCGCATCATTTCCATCAGGTCGTCGGCGAGCATCGCCGCCGTGTTGCGCTGAACCGAGTCCTGGGTATACGCGATGGTGCGGCCTTGCATGGCGACCATGCCAAGCACGCCGATGCAAATCAGCACAACGGTAACGAGGACCTCGATCATGCTGAACCCTAGATTTAGGCGAAGTGTACGCATGTGAACCCTCAGGGATTAGCGCTGCTCATCGTTACCCGGCCAGGCAGGTCGGTCTTGATGATGTACTTGATGGTGGCGTTGGTACTCGCGAAGTTGACGACCATGGTCGCGGCGGTCCCGTCGGGCTTGAAAACAACACTAGTAACGCTATTTTCGGGCGTCGCGGTAACGCTTGCGGGAATGCTTATGCTGCGTGTATCGCTGCCTCCTTGAGCCGCTTTCCAGCTGCTTCCGCTCTGAGACACGGTTACTGAGACGCGCTTGGTTATGGCGTCCTCGCGAGCGGACATCAGTAGTCGATAGAGCTCTGAAGCTGAACTTTGTAGCCGATTGTTTTCTACGAGCCGACTGAACGATGGGACGGCGATGGATGCAAATATCCCAAGGAGCACCACGACGATCATCAGCTCGATCAACGTGAACCCGGACGATGTGTTTCTTGCGCGCATGAACAGCTCCTTTCTCGCGCGTACATATGCACCAAGTCCGGATCAATTTCCCATGAAGAGGGACGAGTGGATCAGCGAGGCGGATGATCGGCAGCGGGCTCATTTGCACCGGTATCCACCTGCACTTGCGACTGCTTCGGCGGTCAACGTGCGAGCTCGGCCTTGGCGATTGAGTTTGATCTGCCACTCAATCTCTTGGTGCATGCTGCAGGAAGAAAAGGTGCCATTGCTGGTGACCGCCAGCCCACCGGATTCAAAGCGAATTTTCTGAGAGAGCCCTGCCCATTTCAGCTGCACCCCATTGCTCATCGGAGTGAAAAACAAAGGGGTCGAGCCGCTTTCGGGGTAGTGAATCAACCACCCTTTACTCCATGCGTTGTCGCATGCTGTGCCATCGCTCGATCCGCATACTTCCACCTCATGGCGGTTCTCCACTGCATGCGCGCGGGCCATATGCAAGGTCGACATCAACTGATTCTGCAGCGCTTCGCTGCGATTGCGCTGGATCAGTTCAGAGAACGCCGGTGCCGCTAGTCCAAGGAGCACACCTAGCAGAGCAACAGCGATAAGTAGTTCCAGCAGCGTGAAACCTTTCGCTTGATCTGTATTCATGTCTCACATCCCTTTGCCCGTATCATGGCGGCCTTCCTGGCCGCCTTCTTCTTTTAGCTCTGGGCGAAGCAATTTCAATCGGCGCGGGGGTGACCCGTTGACGCGTGGAGGATGGTTTTGAACAAGGTTCTGGTGGTAGGTGGCGGTGCAATCGGCTTGCTCAGCGCACGGTTGTTGGCCGAGCAGGGTTATGACGTGATCCTGCTGGAGAAGGGCGATGTCGGGCGCGAGTCTTCGTGGGCCGGCGGCGGGATCGTTTCGCCGCTCTATCCGTGGCGCTACAGCGCGGCGGTGACTGCGCTGGCGCACTGGTCGCAGGACTATTACCCGCATCTGGCCGAACGGCTCTTCGAGGAGACGGCAATCGATCCCGAAGTGCACGTCACCGGGCTTTACTGGCTGGACCTTGATGACGAGCCGCTGGCGCTGGCTTGGGCGCGGGAACAGGGTCGGCCGCTGCAGTCGGTGGACATCGCGGCGGTGCACGACGCGGTCCCGCCCCTGGGCTCGGGCTTCTCCAGCGCGATTCACATGAGCGGCGTGGCGAACATTCGCAACCCGCGCCTGGTGCGCTCGCTGCGGGCAGCCGTGCTGGGGATGCCGAATGTCACCCTGCGCGAGCATTGTCCGGTGACGGGGTTCATTCGCGAGAGCGGGCAAATTCGCGGCGTACTGACCGAGCAGGGGGAGATTCGCGCGGACCGGGTCGTGCTCGCCGCGGGGGCCTGGAGTGCCGAGTTGCTGGCGACCCTGGGCGTGGAGTTGCCCGTCGAGCCGGTGAAGGGGCAGATGATCCTGTTCAAGTGCGCCGACGACTTCCTGCCGAGCATGGTCCTGGCCAAGGGGCGCTACGCGATTCCGCGCCGTGACGGGCACATCCTGGTCGGCAGCACGCTGGAGTACGAAGGCTTCGACAAGACGCCCACCGACGAAGCGCTGGCGAGCCTGAAGGCCTCGGCCATCGAACTGCTGCCGGCGCTGGCCGATGCCGAGGTGGTGGGGCACTGGGCGGGTTTGCGTCCCGGTTCGCCGGAGGGCATTCCGTTCATCGGTCCGCTGCCGGGGCACGACGGGCTCTGGCTGAACTGCGGGCATTTCCGCAACGGTCTGGTGCTTGCCCCGGCTTCGTGTCAGCTATTGGCGGATCTGATGGCGGGGCGCGAGCCGATCATCGATCCCACGCCCTACATGCCTGCCGGGCGCATCTGAGGACAGCCGATCGATGGGCGCGCATCCATCGATCGCTTCAGTCCAGCCCCAGCTTCTTCAGCCGATAGCGCATCGAACGGAAGGTCAGGCCGAGGCGTTGCGCCGCGGCGGTGCGATTCCAGCGCGTTTCCTCGAGTGCCTGCATGATCAGCTTGCGCTCGATCTCCTCCAGATGGTCCTCGAGGTTGTCCACCTGCGCCAGGCTGGCATCGGCCGTATCGCCCGCGCCCGGGGCATCGGCGAGGCGAAGGTCCTCGGGCCTGATCTGATCGTCCTCGCACAGCGTGTAGGCGCGCTCGAGCATGTTCTCCAGTTCGCGGACGTTGCCAGGGAAACGGTAGCTCTTGAGCTTTTCCAGGGCTTCGCCGTGCAGCGTAACGGGCTGGCTGCTCCCCGCCGCCAGTTGGCTGAGCATGTTCGTCGCAAGCTGCGGGATGTCCTCGCGACGTTCGCGCAAGGACGGCACGCGCAGTTCGATGACGTTCAGCCGGTAGTACAGGTCCTGGCGGAAGCGTCCGCCGGCGACCTCGGCGGCGAGGTCCTTGTGGGTGGCGCAGAGCACGCGCACGTCGAGTACCACTTCCTGCTGGCCACCCACGGCGCGCACGGCTTTTTCCTGGATCGCGCGCAGCAGCTTGACCTGCATCGGCAGCGGCAGGTCGGCCACCTCGTCGAGGAACAGCGTGCCGCCGTTGGCCGCCTGGAAGAGCCCCTGCTTGTCCTCGATGGCGCCGGTGAAGCTGCCTTTCCTGTGGCCGAAGAATTCGCTCTCCATCAACTCTGAGGGAATCGCGCCGCAGTTCACCGGGACGAATGGCTGCTCGCCGCGCGGGCCGCGTTCGTGGATCAGCCGTGCGACCAGCTCCTTGCCGGTGCCGGATTCGCCGCTGATGTAGACCGGCGCCTGGCTGCGCGCGAGCTTCTCGATCTGCTTGCGCAAGGTGCGCATCGGCGGCGAGTCGCCGATCAGTCGCTCGTCGAAGCTGGCCGGGTCGTTGCCCGGTGCATGCAGGCGCAGCGCTGTGGCGACCAGTTCGCGCAGGCGCGCGAGGTCCACGGGTTTGGTGAGGAAGTCGAAGGCGCCGGCCTTCAGCGCGTTGATCGCGGTATCCAGGCTGCCGTAGGCGGTGATCATCGCCACCGGGACCTGCGGATGGCGCTGCTGTATGTAGTGCACCAGATCCTGGCCGGTGCCGTCGGGCAGGCGCATGTCGGTGAGGCACAGGTCGAAGGGCTCGCGCGCCAGCCATTCGCGCGCCTCCTTGACGTTGCGGGCGCTGCGCGTGTCGAGTTTCATCCGCCCCAGGGTGATCTCCAGGAGTTCGCGGATATCGGGCTCGTCGTCGACGATCAGGGCTCTCTGTCGAGCGGTCATGGTCAGCTCAGTTTGCGCGGGTGGGCGAAGGTGACGCGGAAGCAGCTGCCGCCCTCTTCGCGGGGTTTGTAGTCGAGGCGCGCCTGGTTGCTCTCGCACAGCTCACGGGAAATATACAGGCCCAGGCCGGTGCCCTTGTTTTCGGTGGTGTAGAACGGCTCGAAAATATGCTCGATCTGCTCCTGGGGCACGCCGGGCCCGTCGTCCAGCACTTCGAGGACGGGCAGGTCGCTGTCGGCATCGCGGAACAGGCGCAGCCAGACCTGGCCCCGGTCGTTGTTCTGTGCACTGTAGCGCAGTCCGTTCTCGATCAGGTTGGTCAGAACCTGGGTCAGCTGGTGAGGGTCCATGCGCGTCTGCAGGCTGCTGCCGTGGGTCTCTATGTGCAGGGTCTGGTTCGGTCCGGACGCGCTGCGGTATTCGCCGACGAAACGGTGCAGCCAGTACTTCAGATCGAGCAATTGCGGCTCGGCCTGGCGCCGGCGGGACAGTTGCAGCACGTTCTCGATCACCAGGTTCATCCGCCGCGAATGGTCCTGGATGATCTGCGCCAGGCGCTTGTCCGGCGCCTCAAGGCCTTCCGATTCCTGCAACAGTTGCGCGGCATGGCTGACGGCACCAAGCGGGTTGCGGATCTCGTGGGCGATGCCGGCGGTCAGGCGGCCGAGCGATGCCAGCTTGAGCTGCTGCGCCTGCTGGGCGATCTGCGAAATGTCCTCGAGGAACACCAGCACCTGCTGCTCTTCGCCGCGCTGCAGGGCGATGAAGCTGGGTTGCAGGATCGGCCCGCCGGGCACCGCGACGATGCTGCGCGGCAGCATCGTCGGGTTGTCGCGCCATTGCTGGAGGCGCTCGACCAGTGTCGGGCAGCGTGCCGCCAGGGATTCGCCGGCGAGGTGGTCGCTGCCGAGCAGGTTCAGCGCGCCCTGGTTGGCCAGCAGCACCCGGCGCTGTTCGTCGAGCACCAGAATGCCGGTACGCATGCGCTGCAGGATCAGGGCGTTGAGCGTCTCCAGGCTGGCGACGTCGCTGGCGCGCTGTTCGGCCAGGGTTTCGGAATGGCGCAGGCGCTTGCTCAGGGTCTGGACGAACAGCGCGGCGGCGAAGCACAGCGCGCCGAGTGCGCCTGCCTGGACGAACTGCGAGGCCGCCGCGGGACGGGAGAGACTCAGGTAGAACGTCAGGTAGATCATGCCGATCGATGCCACGGCCGCGATCAGCAGGCCGATGCGCCCGCGCAACAGGATGTTGGCGATCGCCACGGCGACGATCATCAGGTTGCCGATGCCGCTTGGCGTACCGCCGGCGGCGTAGAACAGCGCCGACAGCATGGTCACGTCGAACATCGCCAGGCTGAACACCTGCAACAGGTGGCGCGGGCGTTGCAGCAGTACCGCGATGACGATGTTGACGATCAGGTACAACCAACTGCCGTAGCGGAACAGCGACCCCTGGGCCAGGTCGAGCAACTGGTCGTCGAGGTCGCTGGAGATGAGCAGCACCAGCACCAGGCCGATGGTCAGCCGGTACAGGTGATAGAGGCGCAGCATCCGTGGGCTGGCGGCGCTGCTCAGCGGCAGGGAACTATCGGGCACCAGGCTTGGCGCCTTGTTCCAGGTGTTTCTGGCTGCAGTACCAGCGTTCGCCCTGTGCCAGTGCATGTTCGCGCGGAAGGTGGATGTCGCAGTGCGCGCAACGGACCATCGGCGTGGCGCTTTCGGGCTTTTCAACCGGCCGGGCAGGGCGTGTGGCCCGTCGCCACAACCAGTAAGCCGCCGCGATCAGCGCGGCCCAGAACAGCAGACGAAACATGCGATGACGCTCGCTTGGTGAGGAAAGGCAGGCAGTTTAGCCAAGCCCGCAGGGCGAGCACAGCGATGAACGCATCGCCGGCGGCGGTTGTGGCCGAAGCGCTGTTACCGGCTGGCGGGATACGGGAGAATACGCCCAGCGGGTGCCTCTTTTCGCAGCGGCATGCAAGATCAATGGAATCGTGGAGGCGGCATGAGCCAAACCCTGCGGGTCGTGATGGCCCAGATGAATCTGCCGGTGGGCGACATACACGGCAATGTCGAGCGGATCATCGCCGCCGCGCTCGAGGCGCGCGACCGGATGAAGGCCGATCTGATCGTCTTTCCCGAGCTGGCCATGTGCGGCTATCCGCCGGAAGACCTGCTGCTGCGCTCGAGCATGCAGGCACGCATCGAGCAGGGGCTGCAGCGCATCAAGGACGAAGTCAGCGGCATCTACCTGGTGGTCGGTTACCCCTGGCAGGTGGGCGAAACCCGCTACAACGCCTGCGGGGTGCTCGCCGATGGCGTGCTGCTGGCGCGCTACTACAAGCAGAAGCTGCCCAACTACCGGGTCTTCGACGAGAAACGCTATTTCGAATCTGGCGCGCGGCCCTGTGTGATCGAAGTGAAGGGCGTGCCGGTGGCGGTGACGATCTGCGAGGACATCTGGTTCCCCGAGCCGATCGCCCAGGCCAGGGCGGCGGGTGCCAAGCTGATGCTCAGTCTCAACGCCTCGCCTTTCCACCTCGATAAACAGGCCGAACGCGAGCGCCTGCTGGCCGGTCGCGCCACCGACTGCTGCATGCCGATCATCTACGTGAACCAGGTCGGCGGGCAGGACGAGCTGGTGTTCGACGGCGGCAGTTGCGTGATTTCCGCCGACGGGCAGGTGACCCAGCGCGCCGAGCCCTTCGCCGACGTGCTGCTGCCGGTCGAACTGACGTTCGATGGCGAACGCCTGCAACCGCTGCCGGCCGCCTGCGCGGCATTGCCCGGCATCGAGGCCAGCGTTTACCAGGCGCTGGTCGTCGGGGTGCGCGACTACGTGCGCAAGAACGGCTTCAAGGGCGTGGTGCTCGGCCTCTCCGGCGGCATCGATTCGGCGCTGACGCTGGCGGTGGCGGTGGATGCGCTCGGCGCGGCGCAGGTCGAGGCGGTGATGATGCCGTATCACTACACCGCGCAGATGAGCCTGGAAGATGCCGAGGAAGAGGCCGACGCGCTCGGCGTGAAGTACAGCGTGCTGCCCATCGCGCCGATGGTGGAATCGTTCCTCGCCACCCTGGCGCCGGTGTTCGAAGGGCTCGGCCGCGACACCACGGAAGAGAACCTGCAGGCGCGTTGCCGCGGCACCTTGCTGATGGCGATCTCCAACAAGAAGGGCTATCTGGTGCTGACCACCGGCAACAAGAGCGAGATGGCGGTCGGTTACGCGACGCTCTATGGCGATATGGCCGGCGGCTTCGATGTGCTCAAGGACGTGCCGAAGACCCTGGTGTTCCGCCTCTGCGAGTACCGCAACACGCTCGGGCCGGTGATCCCGCAGCGGGTCATCGACCGTCCGCCGTCCGCCGAACTGGCGCCGGACCAGAAGGACGAGGATTCGCTGCCGCCGTATCCGGTGCTCGACGAAATCCTGCGCCTGTACGTCGAGCATGACCTGTCGGCCAACGCGATCATCGCCGAGGGTTTCGACGAGCAGACGGTGCGCCGGGTGCTGCGCCTGGTCGATCTCAACGAGTACAAGCGGCGCCAGGCGGCCGTTGGCGTGCGCGTGACCCAGCGCGGCTTCGGTCGCGACCGCCGTTACCCGATCACCTCGGGCTGGCAGATCGGCGACTGAGCCCTCGGAACGGTCCATGGCGACGGAAGTTCTTCGCCGCTACGGACCGCACATCCACGTCAGCGTTGAACGACATATCCCGTTACAGGTCAGGGTAAGAACAGCCTCTCAAAGGGACTTCCCGATGACCGATACCCCGCATTACTCGTCGGAGGAGCGCCGCAAGCGCATCTTCGCCATCGTCGGCGCCTCGTCCGGCAACCTGGTCGAATGGTTCGACTTCTACGTCTACGCCTTCTGCGCGATCTACTTCGCCCAGGCGTTCTTTCCCAAGGACGACCCGACGGTCCAGTTGCTGAATACCGCCGGGGTGTTCGCCGCGGGCTTCCTGATGCGCCCCATCGGCGGCTGGCTATTCGGCCGCATCGCCGACAAGCGCGGGCGCAAGACCTCGATGATGATCTCGGTGCTGATGATGTGCGGCGGCTCGCTGGTGGTCGCCTGCCTACCGACCTACGAGACCATCGGCGCGCTCGCGCCTTTCCTGCTGCTGCTGGCGCGTCTGTTCCAGGGGCTGTCGGTAGGCGGCGAGTACGGCACCACCGCGACCTACATGAGCGAGGTGGCGCTGCGCGGGCAACGTGGTTTCTTCTCCTCGTTCCAGTACGTCACCCTGATCGGCGGCCAGTTGCTCGCCGTGCTGGTGGTGGTGATCCTGCAGCAGGTGCTGAGCGAGGACGAACTGCGGGCGTGGGGCTGGCGAATCCCCTTCGTGGTCGGTGCGCTGGCGGCACTGATCTCGCTGTACCTGCGCCGCTCGCTGAATGAAACGGCGAAGACCGAAGACCTGGGGCGCAAGGAGGCCGGCACCCTCGGCGAATTGTTCCGGCACCACAAGGCAGCGTTCTTCACCGTGCTTGGCTACACCGCCGGGGGCTCGTTGATCTTCTACACCTTCACCACCTACATGCAGAAGTACCTGGTCAATACCAGTGGCATGAGCGCGAAGACCGCCAGCGCGGTGATGACCTTCGCATTATTCGTCTACATGCTGATGCAACCGCTGTTCGGCATGCTGTCGGACAGGATCGGCCGGCGCGCCTCGATGCTCTGGTTCGGCGCCCTCGGAGCGCTCTGCACCTATCCGATCCTGACCGCGCTGAAGGAAGTCAGCAGCCCGTTTGCGGCATTCGGCCTGATCATCCTGGCGATGGCCATCGTCAGCCTGTACACCTCGATCGCCGGTCTGGTGAAGGCCGAAATGTTCCCCGCGGAAATCCGCGCGCTTGGCGT
The DNA here is from genome assembly GCF_002438225.1 of Pseudomonas sp. UBA6310. Classification (NCBI taxonomy): domain Bacteria; kingdom Pseudomonadati; phylum Pseudomonadota; class Gammaproteobacteria; order Pseudomonadales; family Pseudomonadaceae; genus Pseudomonas; species Pseudomonas sp. UBA6310. The sequence continues at coordinate 70,787 of NZ_DJTK01000035.1, forward strand.
CGGCCTGTCCTACGCGGTTGCCAACGCCCTGTTCGGCGGCTCGGCGGAATACGTCGCCCTCGGCCTGAAGAGCATCGGCATGGAGGAGACGTTCTACTGGTACGTGTCGGGCATGCTGGTACTGACCTTCTTCGTCAGCCTGCGCCTGCCGAAGCAGGCGAGCTACCTGCATCACGATCACTGACGCCGAGGGCACGGGGGCGTTCTCTCCAGGACTCCGCTGCTCCGCGAGAGCCCCCATCCGGCAGTCCGGGCGCTAATGACAGGAAAAGAAAAAGGGCCCTCGCGGGCCCTTTTTCTCTCAGCGCAGTCGACTCAGTCGAACAGGCCGAACGTCAGGCGGCTGAACCAGGAGCGCTTCTTCGGCGCCTCGGCTTCAGGGGCTTGTGCATCGGCACCGTCCTGATTGATCAGTTCCTGCGGAATCGATTCCTGGGCGTCCTCGTACTGCTTGATCACGTCCTGGCTGGCGCGGGTCTCGCCCGGCGGCAGCGGCGTGTCGCTTTCGATGAAGCCGAGGGTGGCCTTGGCCAGCCAGGAGCGGTTATCGGCCTCCTCTTCGCGCGGCACGAACTTGCCATCGACCAGGCTGGCGTTGTCCGGATAGTTCAGCTTCAGGGTTTCCAGGCTGGTGGCAGCCAGGTCGTCCAGGCCGAGGCGCTGGTAGGACTCGACCATGATCGCCAGGCCATCGCCCACCGAAGGGGTTTCCTGGAAGTTCTCCACCACGTAACGGCCGCGGTTGGCGGCGGCCACGTAGGCCTCGCGGGTCAGGTAGTAGTGGGCGACGTGCACTTCGTAGGCGGCCAGCAGGTTGCGCAGGTAAATCATGCGCTGCTTGGCGTCGGGCGCGTAGCGGCTGTTCGGGTAGCGGCTGGTCAGCTGGGCGAACTCGTTGTACGAATCGCGTGCGGCGCCGGGGTCACGCTTGGTCATGTCCAGCGGCAGGAAGCGCGCCAGCAGGCCGCGATCCTGGTCGAACGAGGCCAGGCCCTTGAGGTAATAGGCGTAGTCGACGTTCGGGTGCTGCGGGTGCAGACGAATGAATCGCTCCGCCGAGGACTTGGCGGCTTCCGGCTCGACGTTCTTGTAGTTGGCGTAGATCAGCTCCAACTGCGCCTGCTCGGCATAGCGGCCGAACGGGTAGCGTGACTCCAGGGCCTTGAGTTTAGCGATTGCACTATTGTAGCTGTTATCGCTGAGGGCTTCCTGGGCCTGCTGGTACAGCTCGGCCTCGCTCAGATTCTCGTCGACCACTTCCTTGTTCGAGGAACAGGCTGCGGTGAGGGCGAGGGTGGCGATCAGCAGCAGGTGTTTCACTTGCATATCGGCTTGCGTCCCTGTGACGGCTGGCTGTCTCGTGCGCGGCCGTCCTGTTATAGTGGACGCCCCGGTTGTGCCGGGGCAAAGACGCCGTATTTAACCACAAGCGCGCAGCCGAACCAAAGGCTACGCCCTGCCTTTCCGAGCATGTCTCCTATCAGCAAGCAAGCCATCCAACTGCACGCTTCGGTCCCCACCGAACTCGGCGGGCAACGTCTCGATCAGGTCGCAGCCCAGGTCTTTCCCGAACATTCGCGTTCGCGTCTTTCCGCCTGGATCAAGGACGGCTCGCTCACCGTGGACGGCGGTGTGCTGCGTCCGCGTGACATCGTTTACGGCGGCGCCGTGCTCGAACTCAAGGCCGAGCAGGAAGCTCAGGGCGACTGGGTGGCGCAGGACATCGCGCTGAACATCGTCTACGAGGATGAGCATCTGCTGGTGCTGGACAAGCCCTCCGGCCTGGTCGTTCACCCGGCGGCCGGGCACGCCGATGGCACGCTGCTCAACGCGCTGCTGCACCATGCGCCGGACCTGGTGAACGTGCCGCGTGCGGGCATCGTCCATCGCCTGGACAAGGACACCACTGGCCTGATGGTGGTCGCCAAGACGCTCGAGGCGCAGACCAAGCTGGTCGCGCAGTTGCAGGCGCGCAGCGTCAGCCGCATCTACGAGGCCATCGTCATCGGCGTGATCACGTCCGGCGGGAAGATCGATGCTCCGATCGGGCGCAGCTCCGCGCAGCGTCAGCGTATGGCGGTAATCGACGGCGGCAAGCCCGCGGTCAGCCACTACCGCGTGCTGGAACGCTTCCGCTCGCACACGCATGCCCGCATCAAGCTGGAAACCGGGCGCACTCACCAGATCCGTGTGCACATGACCCACGTCGGGTTCCCGCTGGTGGGCGATCCGGTGTACGCCGGCCGCTTCCGCATTCCGCCGGCCGCCAGCGCCACCCTGGTGGAAACTCTCAAGCAGTTTCCCCGTCAGGCCCTGCACGCGCGCTTTCTCGAGCTGGATCATCCGGTCACTGGCAAGCGCATGAAGTGGGAGTCGCCACTGCCCGTCGATCTGGTCTGGCTGCTGACCCTGCTGCGCCAAGACAACGAGGCGTTCGTCTGAACGACTGGCTGACCCTCGATTGGCCGGCACCCGCCGGCGTTCGTGCCTGCGTCACCACCCGCTCCGGCGGCTTCAGTCTTCCCCCGTATGACGGTTTCAACCTCGGCGATCACGTCGGCGACGATCCGTCCGCGGTCGCCGCGAACCGCGGTGTTTTGAACCAAACGTTGGGCTGCGCGCCGGCCTGGTTGTCCCAGGTGCATTCGGTGCGTGCGGTGGAGGCCGACCTGCAGACCGTCCACCGTGCCGACGCCAGCTGGACCGCCCGCCGCGGTGTCGCCTGCGCCGTGCTTACCGCCGACTGCCTGCCCGCGCTCTTCTGCGACCGCGCGGGCACCCGCGTGGCAGCGGCTCACGCCGGCTGGCGAGGCCTGGCTGGCGGCGTGCTGGAGGCGACGCTGGATGCGCTCGAGGTGGACGGGGACGAGTTGCTGGTCTGGCTCGGTCCTGCGATCGGCGCGCAGGTGTTCGAAGTCGGGGGCGAAGTTCGCGAGGCGTTCATCGGGACTCACGGCGAGGCCGAGCGAGCCTTCGTGCCGAGCGCCAATACCGGGCGCTATATCGCCGACATCTATCAGTTGGCGCGTATCCGCCTGGCTGCCCGTGGCGTGACCGCGGTGTATGGCGGAGGTTTCTGTACCTTCAGCGATCCGCGCTTCTACTCCTACCGCCGCGCCAACCCTACCGGTCGCTTCGCCAGCCTGGTCTGGCTGGAGTAGGGGAAACCCGCTGCCCGACAGGTTTCTGCCTGCGATCGATGGCTGCCTTTCGGCGGCATCCTGTGGGACTCAATGCGCTCGCGGCGGCAATTCCCCGGAAAACAGCTCATCATCCACCTGATCCCCGGGGATCGCATGCTCCTCGGACGCCCATGCGCCCAGGTCGATGAGTTTGCAGCGCTCCGAGCAGAACGGGCGCGACGGGCTCTTCGCACTCCACTCGACGGGCGCTCCGCAGGTGGGGCATTCGACGGTCATCGGGTTGCTCATGGCTGGCCTCCGCGCAATGTCAGGTAAAAATGGTGCAGACGCTCGACCTCCGAGCGCAGCCAGGGCAGATCTCTGTCGTTGATCAGCACGTCGTCCGCGTGCCGCAGTCGTTCTTCGCGATGGGCCTGGGCCTGCAGAATGGCGCGGACCTGCTCCTCGGACGCCTTGTCCCGGCTCATGGTGCGCTGCAGTTGCAGCTGTTCGGGCGCATCCACGACCAGCACCCTTTGGGTAAGGCGGTGTTGGCCAGACTCGATCAGCAGGGGCGAAACTAGGATCGCGTAGGGCGACCTGGCCTGCGCGAGATAGCTGACGATCTCCTCGCCGATCAGCGGATGCAGCAGGCTCTCCAGCCAGCGTCGCTGCTCGGCGTCCTGGAAAACCTTCGAGCGCAGCGCGCCGCGGTCGAGCGTTCCGTCAGCCTGCAGAACCGTCGGGCCAAAATGCTCGGCGATTCGTGCCAGCGCGGGGCGCCCAGGCTCCACGACCCAGCGTGCGGCGTGGTCGGCGTCGATCAGGTGGACGCCCAGGTCGACGAAATGCTCGGCCACTGCACTCTTGCCGCTACCGATGCCGCCGGTAAGTCCGAGGATCCAGGGTTTCATCGGCTGGCCGTGGCGTCGTCGAAGGCACGCGGGGCAAGGGCCGGCGCCTTTGCCTTGCGTACTTCGTCATCGTGGGTGGACATGGCCTTGAAGAGAGCCAAGGAAAGCGGGGAAGTCATCGGAACCCGGCGAATTGCAGATAGGAGTCGGTTATTTGATCACCCCAGAGCAGGGCAATCCAACCGGCAATCGCGAGATACGGACCAAAGGGAATCGGCGTACTGGCCTCGGACTTGCGCAGGCGCAGCGTGATGATGCCAAGAATGGCGCCCACCAGCGACGACAGGAGAATGGTCAGCGGCAGTATCTGCCAGCCACCCCAGGCGCCCAGCATCGCCAGCAGTTTGAAGTCTCCGTAGCCCATCCCTTCCTTGCCGGTGACGAGCTTGAACAACCAATACACCGACCACAGGCTCAGGTACCCGGCAATTGCGCCCCAGAGCGCATCCGTTGCGTTCGCGAAGAGTCCGTAGTTGTTCGCGATGAGGCCCAGCCAGAGCAAGGGCAGAACGATCACGTCCGGAAGGAGCTGGTGATCGGCATCGATCAGGCTCATCGCCAGCAGGCCCCAGGTCAGCAGCAACATCCCGCCGGTTTGCCAGGACAGTCCGAAGTGCCACGCCACGTAGCCCGACAGTAGACCGCAAGCCAACTCCACCAGGGGGTAGCGCTTGCTGATCGGCGATTTGCAGCTGGAACACTTCCCCCCCAGCGCCAGATAACTGAGCAGCGGAATGTTTTCCCAGGCCTTTATTTCATGCGCGCAGTGAGGGCAGTGGGAATTCGGCAGCACGAGGTTGAAGGGTTTTTGTGGCGCTTCGGTGGGCAATTCCAGGATGTCCCGGGCCTGTGTTTTCCACTCACGCTCCAACATCACGGGCAGGCGATAAACCACTACGTTGAGAAAGCTGCCCACCAGAAGCCCCAACACCCCGGCACACAAAACAAAGGCCAGCGCGTGGCTGGCCAGGAAGTCGAGCAACGGCATCAGACGACGGAGCCCAGTTGGAAGATCGGCAAATACATTGCGATGATCAGGCCACCTACCAGTACGCCCAGCACGGCCATGATCATGGGTTCCATGAGGGCTGTCAGGCCGTCGACCTTGTTGTCGACCTCCTCTTCGTAGAAGGTCGCAACCTTGTCCAGCATCGAATCAAGTGCGCCGGACTCTTCGCCAATGGCGGTCATCTGAACGGCCATCGCCGGAAACACACCCGTGGTGCGCATGGCGAAGTTGAGCTGCATGCCGGTGGAGACGTCGGCTTTTACCCTGTTCACGGCATTTTTGAACACCACGTTGCCGGTTGCGCCGGATACGGAGTCCAGGGCGTCCACCAGCGGAACGCCGGCGGCAAACGTTGTGGCGAGAGTGCGTGCGTAGCGAGCAATGGCAGATTTGTAAAGAATATCCCCGACAATAGGGAGTTTAAGGACGCCACGATCAACGCTATCGCGAAACTTCTGCGACCGTTTATGTGCTTCCTTAAGGGCGAAGCCAGCGCCGAGAAGTGCAATAAGAACCAGGAACCACCATTCTTGAAGGACGCGCGATAGGCCGATCACCATCTGGGTGAATGCGGGTAGTTCTGCGCCGAAGTTTTCAAATACAGACTCGAATTGAGGGACGACCTTTATCAGAAGGATGGCAGTTACTATGACGGCAACCACTACCACCGCGATCGGGTAGTTCATTGCTTTTTTGATTTTCTTCTTCAAGAGCTCGGTTTTTTCTTTATAGGTCGCTACTCGGTCAAGCAGGGTTTCCAGCGCGCCAGACTGTTCGCCCGAATCCACCAAGTTGCAGTAAAGGTCGTCAAAGTATTGCGGTTTTTTCCGTAGGGAGTTTGCGAAGCTGTTACCAGCTGCTACTTCCTGCTTTATCTCGTCGATCAGCTTCCGCATGTTCGGGTTGTCGTTGCCATCGCCGATGATGTCGAAAGAGGAGAGTAGTGGAACCCCCGCTTTCATCATCGTTGCCATTTGGCGCGTGAACAACGCGATATCCATGGGTTTGATTTTTTTTCCAGAGCTGAAAGAAAAACCTTTTTTTCTTACCTTGGTAGGGTTGATGCCCTGTTTGCGAAGTTGCGCTTTCACCAGCGCCGGATTTACTCCGCTCAGCTCGCCTTTGACCTTGGTACCCTTCCTGTCCATGCCTTCCCAGCTGAACAGGCTGGTCTTGATAGCTTTCTGCGCCATGATTAATCCTTGGTCACGCGGTTGACTTCCTCAAGGCTGGTCACGCCTTGCATGGCCTTGTGCAGGCCCGAGGTGCGCAGGTCGTTGAAGCCGTCTTCACGCATCTGCGCGGCAATATCGATGGAGTTGCCTTCCTCCATGATAATTCGCTGCAAGGATGGCGTGTTTTTAACCACTTCATAAATACCGACACGGCCCTTGTAGCCGTGCTTGCAATTGTCGCAGCCAACTGGCGCATAGATCTTGAACGTGCCGATCTTGTCTTCCGGAAAGCCTTCCGCAATCAGCGTGTCTCGCGGAACTTCCACTTCCTTCTTGCAGACGGGGCACAGCTTGCGGGCCAAGCGTTGAGCGATGATCAGGTTGACCGAGGTGGCGATGTTGAAGGCGGCCACGCCCATGTTGCGCAGTCGAGTGAGGGTTTCCGCGGCACTGTTGGTGTGTAGCGTGGACATAACCATGTGTCCGGTCTGCGCGGCCTTGATGGCGATCTCGGCCGTTTCCAGATCGCGGATCTCGCCGACCATGATTACGTCGGGGTCCTGGCGAAGGAATGCACGCAGTGCCTGAGCGAAGTCCATCCCTTGGCGGGGATTGACGTTGACCTGGTTGATGCCCTCGAGGTTGATTTCCACCGGGTCTTCCGCCGTGGATATGTTGATATCCACGGTGTTGAGAATGTTGATCCCGGTGTATAGGGAAACCGTCTTGCCCGACCCCGTTGGGCCCGTTACGAGAATCATGCCCTGCGGTTGACTCAGGGCTTTCAGATACAGCTCTTTCTGTTCTTCCTCGTATCCAAGCGCGTCGATACCCATCTGTGCACTGGTCGGATCGAGTATCCGCATCACGATCTTTTCACCCCACAGTGTGGGCAGCGTGTTCACCCGGAAATCGATGGCCTTGGTCTTGGAGATGCGCATCTTGATCCGGCCGTCCTGAGGCTTGCGGCGCTCGGAAATGTCCAGGCCTGCCATGACCTTGAGGCGCGCGGAGATCCGGCTGGCCAGTTGAATCGGGGGGCGCGCGGCTTCATGCAGGATGCCATCGGTGCGTAACCGTACCCGATAGGTCTTCTCGTAGGGTTCGAAGTGAAGGTCGGATGAGCCGCCCTTGATCGCGTCCAGCAGCATCTTGTTGACGAAACGAACAACCGGAGCGTCATCAGCATCATTGCCGTCGCTGATGGGTTTGTCGTCGCTGGCGCTCTCTATATCGAGCGCCTCCATGTCCATGTCGGCGAGGCCGTCGAGTCCACTGCTGGCAGACTCAAAAGACTTTTCGATCGCGTCGCCCAGCTTGTCGTCTTCTACCAGGATGGCTTCCGTAGTCAGTCCGGTACTGAACTGGATGTCCGTGATTGCCTGGTGGTTGGAAGGATCTGAAACCGCCACGAAGAGTTTGTTGCCCCGTCTCCACAAGGGAAGCGCGCGGTGCTGGCGAACGAGCTTTTCACTCACCAGTTCTTTGGGTTGGCCTTCCCTGTCTATTGAGCCTAGATCGAAGAGGGATATGCCGAATTGCTCGGCAGCGAGTTCGGCGATGTCACGGCTTTTGGCCAGTTTGTTCTGCACGACATACGTCACCAGAGACAGCTTGTTGCGTAGCGCCTGTTGCTGGGCCTGCTGTGCAGTTTTTTCGGTGAGTATTTCAGCCAGCACCATCTGCTTGGCCAGGCCGGAGAGGTTGACGGTATCGTTCATGAGCGCCTCGCGATAATGCTGCCCTTATAGCGCAAGAGGGGGGGGCTGCCAAATTGGAGAGCAGGTGATGACAAAAAATGTCAGGTTCGGACATTGTGGGTGGGTATTCAAAGCAGGAAGGCGCCCAAACCAGCTTAAAGTAAGCCTGTGCGTTTTGGCATGGAAGCTGCTTTAGCTTGCCCAGGCTTCGAGGCCTGACAACTAAGGACACTAATCTATGAACGCTCAAAAAGGCTTCACCCTTATCGAGTTGATGATCGTCGTTGCGATCATCGGCATTCTGGCAGCCGTTGCTCTGCCGGCTTATCAGGATTACACCGTACGTGCCCGCGTTACCGAGGGCTTGAGCCTGGCGTCTGCTGCGAAGACCACTGTCGCTGAAAACGCGGCGAATGGTAGTTCGAGCCTGGCCTCTGGTTGGTCTCAGCCTGCGGCTACTCCCAATGTGACTTCTGTGGTCGTGACCTCGCAAACGGGCGTAATCACCATTACTTACACCTCCAAGGCGGGCGGCGGCACCCTGGCGCTCACCCCCACATACGGCGCTGGAAGTACTGCACTGGCGGCGGGAACTATTCCTACCGATGCAATCAAGTGGACTTGTGCTGGTGGTGCTTCGAACCCGCTCGACGCGAAGTATCGCCCGGCTGAGTGTCGCTAAGCGTTGTCACACAAAAAAGGCTGAGCTTGCTCGGCCTTTTTTATGTCTAAAGGATGAGAGGGTCTGGTGAGTAGATTTTTTGTAGTCCCACTGTTGTTTTCTTTCCTGGCTCTGCCTTTCCTTCTTTTCTTTCATGTATTTCCATTCGCTGATTTGCCAAGCTATTTCTTTTCTTCGTCGATGGTTGCTCTGGGCTTTGTGTTTCTGGTTGCCGTCAATGGCAGGCTTAAATATCCAACTTTTTTATCGGTACTGGCTGTCTTTCTTTTCCTGCTTGTTTTCCTTTCGGTTCTCGGACGTGGTGTCGCGGCTGACTCCCGCGTCTTGTCTCTCTACACGTTAGTGGTAGTACTCTCTGGTTTTTTGGCCTGTCGCCTCAGTCGCAGTGTTGAAAATTACTATGTTTTGCTGGCTGGCGTAGTTCTGTCAGGCGCTGTGCTTCAGGCGCTGGCGGCAATAATCCTGCACTATGGGTTGATGCATGACACGTTGGGGCGGTGGATGCTGCCTGCATCGTTTCGTATGACGGGTCTGGTTGCACAGTCTAATCTACTGGCGTTGTGCGTGTTCTTCGGTTTTGTGTCGGCGATCTATCTGTACCTTTCTCGTTTGATTTCTTTGGGTTTTCTTTGTGTATTGTCAATTCTTTTCGGTTTTGTAATAGCCGGGAGTGGGTCGCGGGCAGCACTGCTCTATACGTTTTTCAGTTTCCTTGTCCTTTGCAAGTTTGTAGTTTTAGGCGTGGGCTCGCGTCAGTTGAAAGGGTTGGCTTTCGCTTTTTTCCTATTGCTGTTCGGTGTGCCGCTATATTTTCAGGTCGACTCCTATCTTCAGTCTTTTCTTTACGACCTTGGCTACGTTGGCCGCCAGTCGACTGTGCAAGTAGCGCGTGATTACACGGCGGTAAACTTCAGGTTGTCGGAGTGGCGCAAAGCGCTGACGATGATGATCGATAACCCACTGTTGGGTGTGGGCTTCGGAAACTATGGGCAACGCGGTTTCTGGATGGGTGTCCATTATCCCTGGGCTGTGGCGGAGGGCTCTTTTGCTACTCATTGTCATAACTTGTTTTTACAGCTTGGCGCCGAACTGGGCGTGGTTGCGTTTCTAGCTGCGATTGCCTTCGCAGGATTCGTCATTTACAGCGTTGCGCGTCTTCAAACTAGCCCCGAGAAATGGCTGGTGCTGTCCATCGGTGGGGCGTTTGCTGTCAATGCAATGCTCGAATTTGCCTTATGGGACATCCACTTCGCGGTTTTTCTGGTTTTCGTGTTGCTGCCGATTTTTCGCCAGGATCGCGTCTTGGCTATTGGTCCGGTGGTCCGCGGGGTGGCTGCTGTTGGGGTTTTCGGGCTATGGGCCATGGTCTCCTTGAGTACGGCAGACATTTATAAAAAGTCTCTCGTTTACAACTCTGGACCAATCGATCAACTCGGCGCCTTTGATCTTCGGGTTGCAGCCGAGGACTCGCTCTGGGGGCGGGAAATTGGGCTTTTGCAGATCACCAATATTCCGATAATGGCTTCTGAGTTGGCGTATCAGGACCCGTTTACCAAACAAATGATGGACTGGCGGCCCGTCAACTTGACTGTTTTGCGGCGGATGCAGGTGGTCGCAATAACGGGCGGATGGGAAGAGTTGGCGGTGTTGGCGGACGCTGTTGCCAAAAACTACCTGGGAGATGCGGCGGCAATCCGCCGGGAGGTACTGCGGCAACCTGGAATCGATCGCGCGCTCGTAGCGAAGGTTCTGGATAAGTACATCCCTGAGCAACCGAAGTGATCGCCAGGCTGGCGATGCAGGGCGAGGCGTCACGCTACCCTGCTTCGCTTGCGGCAGGCCTGCCAAGATTGAATATAAATTCCGACAGTGCTAATTTCCCGCCCGCTGCCGGTGTAGCTCAGTAGGTAGAGCAGCGCACTCGTAACGCGAAGGTCGCAGGTTCGATTCCTGTCTCCGGCACCAGTCCATCTGCAAAGCCCCGAATAGCGGGGCTTTGTCGTTTCTGTGGTGTGGATTACAGGCTCAGGCGCATCGACAGGTCGACGGCTTTGATGTCCTTGGTCAGCGTGCCGAGGGAGATGTAGTCGACGCCGGTTTCGGCGATGGCGCGCAAGGTGGTGTCGTTGATACCGCCTGAAGCTTCGAGCTTGGCTTTGCCATCGGTGAGGCGTACCGCGGTGCGCATGTCGTCCAGGCTGAGTTCGTCGAGCATGACGATGTCTGCGCCGGCATCGAGCGCTTCCTTCAGCTCTTCCAGGTTTTCCACTTCTATTTCCACCGGTTTGCCCGGGGCGATCTTGTGCGCGGCGGAAATGGCGGCGGCGATTCCTCCGCAGGCGGCGATGTGGTTTTCCTTGATCAAGAATGCATCGTAAAGGCCGATACGGTGGTTATGGCAGCCGCCACAGGTGACGGCGTACTTCTGCGCCAGGCGCAGGCCTGGGAGCGTCTTGCGGGTATCCAGCAACTTGACCCGGGTGCCCGCGACCATATCGGCATAGGTGCGGCTGCGGGTGGCTACGGCGGAAAGAGCCTGGAGGAAGTTCAACGCACTGCGTTCTCCGCTGAGCAGGGCGCGTGCGGGACCTTCGAGATGGAAGAGCGCCTGGTTGGGCTGGACGCGTTCCCCGTCGCTGACCTGCCAGTGCACGGCGACGCGCGGATCGACCAGGCGAAAGACCGCATCGACCCAGGCGCTGCCGGCGATGACGGCTTCGTCGCGGGTGATGATGGTCGCATGCGCCATACGTTCGGCAGGGATCAACTGTGCAGTGATGTCGCCATTGCCGATGTCTTCACTCAGTGCGCGTCGCGCGTTGGCTTCGATTTCGGCGGTGAGATCGGCGAGGGCGAGGTTTGGCATGGTTGGCTCCGGTGCGGGAATGGCCGGATTATAGGGGCGCGGAGCGATGCGGACTATGTGCATGACCTTACGGCATTTTTTTGTATTTCAATGGTCGTATAAAGATTGCCGTCCAGCTGTAAACAGCTTACATCTGTGACAGAGGTCCGTATCTGAGAAGACGGTGCTTGGTTGCGTCACCTGGTGTCGATAAGCTGTTGTTACATTGACGCCATGAGATTGACGTTACGGATGACGCCAGTTCCACGCCGGGCAAATGCGCACCCACCGGTGCCTTGTCCGCAGGAGAGACGTAATGAAGAACGACGCGAAGGTAGTACAACTCGGCAAGACCCTACCTGAGGCCTCGCAGTCCGCAGGGCGGTTGCCGTTCGCGCTCGCCAAGGTCCGCGACAAGTCTGCGCAGCAGCTGAAGGTCGCGCTGCAGGCGTTGTTCGATAACGCCGACGACACGCTGTTCGAGATGGCCGATCGGGCTACCAGCAATGCCGAGCAGAATTCCTTCTTCGAGGCGATGCGGGACCTTCGGCTGAAGCGAAAGAGCATCGAGCGGGGCTTCCTGGAGAAGCTCTTCGCGGCCTTTGCCAATCTCAATCAGTATGAAATCGGCAAGGCGCCGCAGCTCGATTCGGTATCTTTCGACAGCCTCACGCTCGTGCAGAACGATGAACTGGAAGAGTCCGTGGCGATCGACACGATGGTGGCCAAGGTCATCAGCCGCGCCAGTCGGCCGCTCGGGCACCTCACGACGCGTCTGAATACCCAGGTCAGCAAGAAGCTCGAGGACAAGACCAATCCGCTGGGGCCCGCGGCGCTGTGCGAGTTCTTCCTCGACGCCTGCCGCAGCCTCGGCGTGGAAATCCGCGTCAAGCTGATTGTTCTCAAACTTTTCGAGAAGTACGTGCTGAGCAGTCTCGATGAGCTCTATGTCGAGGCCAACGATTCGCTGGTGGCCGCTGGCGTGTTGCCGGATCTGAAGAACGCCTCGCAGCAACGCCGCCAGCAAACCCGTGGTTCGTCCAGTCGTGGCTATCTGGCCGACGGCGATGCGCGTCCGTTCACCAGCGGCGAAGGGTTCTCCGGCGATGTTCAGGAGGCGTTCGGCGTGCTCCAGGAGTTGCTTTCGCAGACTCGCGGCAGCATCAGCTACCACCGCGAAGTGCCCGCGGATGCGATGCCGATTTCCAGTCACGACCTGACACGCCTGCTTTCGCACCTGCAGCACCAACAGCCGGCGCAGCAGGTGACCGATGAGTTCGACCTGCGCCAACAGCTCGAGCAACTGCTCAGCCGCGCCAGTGCCAAGAGTGGCCGGGCGCGGGTGGTGGGCGAGGTGGACGAGGACGTCATCAACCTGGTTTCGATGCTTTTCGAATTCATCCTCGACGACCGCACCCTTCCCGATTCGCTGAAGGCGCTGATCGCGCGCCTGCAGATTCCGATGCTCAAGGTCGCCGTGCTGGACAAGACCTTCTTCAGCCGCGGCAGCCACCCGGCGCGTCGGCTGCTCAACGAGATCGCTTCGGCGTCGCTCGGCTGGGGCGATCAGGATGATGCCCAGCGCGACAGCCTGTATCAGAAGATCGAGAACATCGTGCAGCGCCTGCTGAACGACTTCACCGATGATCCGGTGATCTTTTCCGAGCTGCTTTCCGAGTTCATCGCCTTTACCGGTGACGAGCGCCGCCGCAGCGACCTGCTCGAGCAGCGCACTCGCGATGCCGAGGAAGGGCGTGTGCGTGCCGAGCTGGCGCGCCATCAGGTCGAGCGCGCGCTCAACGACCGGCTGCTTGGCAGGACCCTGCCGGAAGTCGTGGTGCGCTTGCTGCAGGAGGCGTGGAGCAAGGTCATGCTGCTCACCTACCTGAAGAGCGGCGGCGAGTCCGAAGAGTGGAAGGCCGTGCTGTCAACTATGGACGATCTGGTCTGGAGCGTGGAGTCCCACGAGGAACCCGAAGACCGCCTGCGCCTGCTCGAGCTGGTTCCGGGGCTGCTCAAGTCGCTGCGCGACGGGCTGACCAGCGCCGCGTTCGACCCGTTCTCCACCGGCGAGTTTTTCAGCCAGCTGGAAGCTCTGCATGTCCAGGCGTTCCAGCGCTTCAAGCGACCGGAGCCGGAAGGTGAAGGCGAGGGGGAAAGCGCGCTGGCAGAGGGCGAGCAGAACATTCTCGACCTCGATGCGGCGGCCCAGGACGACGCGGACGAGGACCTGATCCTCGCCGAACTGCCGCAGATGGTCGAAGTGGTCGAAGAGATCGTGCTGCTGGCGCCGGGCGAAATCCGTGCGCCGGAGCCGGAGATGATCCTGCCCGACCACGACGAAGCCTTTATGCAGGTGGACAACCTGCGGGTGGGCAGCTGGGTGGAAATCCAGGAAGACTCCGACCACAAGCTGCGTTGCAAGCTGGCCGCGATCATCAAGCCGACCGGCAAGTACATCTTCGTCAACCGTACCGGCATGAAGGTGCTGGAGAAGACGCGGATGGGCCTGGCCGTCGAGTTCCGTCGTGGCGCGGTACGTCTGCTGGACGACGCCCTGCTGTTCGATCGGGCGCTGGAGTCGGTAATCGGCAACTTGCGGCGGCTCAAGGGCGCTTAGTTTCCTCGCGCTTGAATCAAGGCCCGGATGAGGGGCACCCAGGGAGAGGCTCTCCGAACGGTGCGATTCTTCCGGGCTTTTGCGTTTCTGGCCTTTGGACATGCGCGGGGCGCTTCCACGCGTCAGGCTTTGCGTGGGTCTGGAGCCTGCTCTAGAGTGGCGACTCGTCGAGGAGTCCCCCATGCACCTGGATCCGCACAGCGGCTGGTTCGAAGGCGTCCGGCATTGCCCTTCGCCCAACTTCAACGCTCGCCCGTCCGGCGAAATATCCCTGCTGGTCATTCACAACATCAGCCTGCCGCCGGGCCAGTTCGGAACCGGCAAGGTGCAGCAGTTCTTCGCCAATCAACTGGTCGCGGACGAGCATCCCTATTTCGCCGATATCTGCTCCCTGACGGTTTCCGCGCACTTCCTCATCGAGCGCGATGGCGCGGTGTTCCAGTTCGTCTCCTGCCGCGACCGGGCCTGGCATGCCGGAGTGTCGCGCTTCGAGGGGCGCGAGAACTGCAATGATTTCTCCCTCGGCATCGAACTCGAAGGCACCGACGACCTGGCCTACAGCGACGCCCAGTACGCCGCGCTGGCGACGCTGACTGGTGAGCTGCGAAGGGCCTATCCGGCCATCCGCCCCGAGCGCATCGTCGGCCACAGCGACATCGCGCCTGGCCGCAAGACCGACCCCGGCGGCGCCTTCGACTGGCCGCGGTTGCGCGCGGCACTGACAGAGGAGTCAACGCAATGAGCTTTCTGGTACTGCTGCTCGCGCTGCTGGTGGAAAAGCTGTCCGGCGTGCGCCACCGCATCCAACGTGATGGCCTCTGGTTCAGGCTGCTGGCGCGGATCGACTCCGGCACCGACGCGGGCGCGCCGTGGCTGCGGCTGATCCTGCTGGTCCTGCCGCCGCTGCTGGTCTTGGCGCTGGTGCTGCTGATCCTGCAACCGCTCGCCTATGGATGGCTGGCTCTGCCGGTGCATCTGCTGGTGCTGATCTATAGCCTGGGGCGCGGCGACGTGCAGAAGTCCTGCGGCCCGTTCCGCGATGCCTGGCGCCGTGGCGACGCCGTGGCAGCGGAGCTGGTGGCCGAGCGCGACATGGGCATCGAGGCCTGCGAGCCGGGTTCGCTGCTGCGGCGCGTGCAGCGCTACCTGTTGTGGCAGGGCTATCAGGGTTTCTTCGCCGTGATCTTCTGGTACGCGCTGCTGGGGCCGGTGGCGGCGCTGGGTTACCGGCTGGTGGCGCTGCTCGCCGAGCAGGCGCAAGGCCCGGCGCTGCGTGAGCGTGCCGTCCAGCTGCGCCACGGCCTCGATTTCGTCCCCGCGCGGGTGCTGGTGGCCAGTTTCGCGCTGGTCGGAAACTTCATCGCCGTCAGCCGTGAGCTGCTGCACGAGCTGCTCAACTGGAACCTTCCTGCCGAGCAGTTGCTGGAGCGGGCGGGGCGGGCGGCCGGCGATCTCGGCGAGCCGTTGGTCGGCGAGCCGGGGGTCGCCAGCCTCGACCTTCTCTGGCAGCTACTGGTGCGTTCAGCCGTGCTTTGGTACGCCGCCCTGGCGATCCGCGCGCTGCTCCTGTGAGCCTGAGTTACGAGGTGCAACCTGCGTCTGGTGAATGATGGCAAAACGCTTAACCTTAAGTTACAAATCGCAACGCCGATATCAGGTATACAGGCTTCGCGGCTGCCGGCTGCGCCCCTGAAAGTGCCTGGGTAGCTGCAGCGCCCATTCAGCGAAAACTGCTGTTTCTCCGCCGACCATAAAAATAATCGGGAGAATTCGATTGAAGACCATTCTGTACCCGGCGATCGCCCTGATGAGCCGGCTGAGTTTCGCGATGAAGTTCAGCCTGATCAGCGTGATGTTCTTCCTGCCGATGCTCGTCACCAACTTCTATCTGGTGCGCGACTCCTACGATCAGTTCATCGGTACCCGCATCGAGCTGGACAGCCTCGACCTGCTGGGCAGGACCCTCAACATCCAGCGCGACACCGAGTCGCTGAGCAACCTCGTCGAAATCAATTCGCTGATCGGCCAGTCCGGCAACGCGGGCGATGTCGAGCGGCGCATCAGTCAGTTACAGGACACCTTGGTGGAAACCATCGGCGCGCTGCAGTCGGCGGGCGGAACCGCCCAACAGGTCGAGGACTTCAACGCCAAGCGCGATGAACTGCTGGCCGGCTTGAAGGCCGCCCAGGCGGAAACCTCGTTGCAGAACAAGTCGGCGCTGGTCGACCAGCAGCTCGGGCGCGTGCAGGCCTTCATCGCCTTCGTCGCCTCCGATGCGGGGCTGAGCCAGGACCCGGACCGCTCGGTGCGCCAACTGACCGAACTGGTCACCACCTCCACGCTGAAAGTCACCGATACCCTGGGCGCGGCCCGCGCCACCGGCAGCTACTCCCTCGGGCTGGGCTTCCTCAACTCGGCGGCCAGCAACCGCATGGACGACCTGATCGCGGTCCTGGAAAAACTCGACGGCGAATACGCCGTGGCGCTGGAAAACGCGCTGTCCACCAGTGCCGGCGCGCGCGCGGCCCTTCAGGGTCTGGCGCAGGCGAGTCGTGGCAGCCTGAAGGAGTCCAGCACGCTGATCGAAGACAAGATCACCGTGGCCGATACTCTCGATACGCCGTGGCCGGAATATTACGAAGACCTCAGCGCGCAGATGGCCAAGTCGTACCAGTTGAGCGATGCCGCGCTGGGCTTTCTCGAGAGCGAACTACAGCAGCGCCTGGCCGAGCATCGCCGGCAGATGGTGCTGCTGGTGGTGGCGTTGATCGCGGTGTTCCTGCTGATCGGCTACCTCTACGGCGGTTTCTACGTGTCCACGCGCAGCACGCTCAAGAGCCTCGGCCGGGTGATGGACAAGGTGGCCTCCGGCGACATGACCGCCAGTTTCAAGGCGCAGACCTCCGACGAACTGGGCGAGTTGGGCCAGGTGTTCAACGGCACCGTGGTGAAGATTCACGACCTGATCCAGCGGGTCGGGCTGACCGTCGTGGAGGTCGAGCGCCAGGCCGATCGCGTGGAGGTGGTGTCCGGCGAAAGCAACCAGGCGGTGGCAGGGCAGCGCAGCCAGATCGAGCAGGTCGCCACGGCGATGAACCAGATGTCGGCCACCGCCCAGGAGGTCGCGCGCAGTGCCGCCGCGGCGGTGGACAGCGCCCACAGCGTCAATGAGGAAACCGTCAGCGGGCGCGAACTGGTCGAATCCCAGGTCGGCAGCATCCAGCGCCTCGCCGGCGAGATCGATCAGTCGGTGCTGGTGATCAACCAGCTGGCCAGCGACAGCCAGTCGATCAGCCGTGTGCTGGATGTGATCAAGGGCATCGCCGAGCAGACCAACCTGCTGGCGCTCAACGCCGCCATCGAAGCGGCGCGGGCGGGCGAGCAGGGGCGCGGCTTCGCGGTGGTCGCCGACGAGGTGCGCAACCTCGCCAAGCGCACCCAGCAGTCCACCGAGGAGATCGAGCAGATGATCGCCCGGCTGCAGGGCGGAGTTGGTGCGGCGGTGAAGGCGATGAGTGCCAGTCACCGCATGGCCGACGGCACCGTGGATGAGTCCGGCCGCGTGCAGCGCGCGCTGGGGAACATCCTCGGCGCGGTGGGCATGATCGTCGATCAGAACCAGCAGATCGCCGCGGCGGCGGAGCAGCAGACCGCCGTGGCCCACGATATCGATCAGAACATCGTGCAGATCAACCAGGCCGGCGAGCGCACCGCCGAAGGCGCGAGCCAGACCGAGCGGGCCAGCCGCGAATTGTCCGAGCTGGTCGGCGATCTCAAGCAGCTGATCGGCGCCTTCAGGGTCTAGCGGGCGACGCTGGCAGGCCCGGCCCCGGCAGCGCTGGCCCAGCCTTCAGGATTTCCAGCCGAACAGTTCGCAGCTGTTGCTATAGCTCGCGGCGGCCAGTTCCTCGGGGCTGACACCTCTGATTTCCGCCAGCGCCACGCAGATGTCCGGGAGGAATTCCGGGCTGTTGCGCTCGCCGGCGTGGGCGTGCGGGGTGATGTCCGGGGCGTCGGTTTCCAGCACGATGCTGTCCAGCGGCAACTGGCGCAGCACCTTGTGCATGCGCAGGGCCTGCGGCCAGGTGCCGGCGCCGCCGAGGCCGAGCCTGAATCCCAGCCTGATGTACTCGCGGGCTTCCTCGTAACTGCCGCTGAAGGCGTGGGCGATGCCGCCGCGTGCCGGCCGGAGGCGCTTGAGCGTGGCCACCACCGCGGCATGGGCGCGGCGCACGTGCAGCAGTACCGGCCGCTCGAACTCGTTGGCCAACTTCAGCTGCGCCTCGAAGAGCTCCTGCTGGCGCGGCTTGTCCGGGTTCTCGATGTAGTAATCCAGCCCCACCTCGCCGATCGCGCAGAGCCGATCGTCACCGGCCAGGCGCTTTAGCCACTCGCGCAGTTCGGCGAGATGCTCCGGGCGATGCCTGTGCAGGAAGGCGGGGTGCAGGCCCAGGGTCGCGTACAGCCCCGGCTCGCGGCTTACCAGATCCCAAAGGCGCTGCCAGTGCGCCTGGTAGACGCCGATGATCACCTGCCGCTCGACGCCGCGGGCGCGGGCGCGTTCGAGCACGGCGGCACGATCGTCGTCGAACGGCGGGAAGTCCAGGTGGTTGTGGGTGTCGATGAGGCGCATCAGCGGGCGCCTTCGCCAAGGCTGCGCTGCTTCAACACCCGTGGAATCGCTTCCAGGCCCGGTTGGTAGGCGCCATGCTCGATGGCCTGGAGCGCCCAGTGAAGAATCCGCTCGGCGAGCCGCTCGTGCTGCTGGGAGATCGCGTTGACCCGCAGCGGCAGGAAATCCAGCAAGCGGGTGTCGCCGAAGGTCGCCAGGCGCGGTGGCGGCACGTCCGGCGAGTCGTGCTGCAGCGCCTCCAGTACACCTTCCAGCAGTACGTAGGCGGTGGTGATCAGCGCGTCCGGCATCGGCCCGCCGCGCAGCAGCGCCTGCATCTGTTCGCACCCGCACGCGCGACTGAACTCCGCGCCGTGCAACACGCTCAGCTTGCCGGCGAAACCGTCCAGGCCCTCGCGAAAGCCCGCCTCGCGTGCCTGGCTGATGGGCAGCTCGGGGCGCGCGCCGATCAGCGCCACGTGCGCGGGCAACGGGTCCAGCAGGGTGCGGGTGAGCAGTGCGCCGGCCTGCTGGTCGTCGCTGACCACCGAGCGAATGTGCCGTGGGTCGAGCGCGCGGTCGAGGGCGATCACCGGCAGGCCGGCGTCGACCAGTTGCGCGTAGGTCGGGTCGTCCTGCGGCAGGCAACTGGCGACCACCAGCGCGTCGCAGCGCCGCGAACGGAACAGTTCGACCAGCTGGCGCTCGCTGTCCGGCTCGTCGTCGGAGCTGGCGATCAGCAGCTGGTAGCCGACCGCCCGCGCGCGCTGTTCGAGGAACTTGGCGGTACGCGCGTAGCTGGGGTTTTCCAGGTCCGGAATGATCAGGCCCAGGCAGCGGCTCTGGCCGCGTCGCAGGCCGGCGGCCTGCTGATCGGGACGATAACCGTAGCGCTCGACCACCTCGCGCACCCGCGCCACGGTGGCGGCGCTGATTCTGCGCTGCACCGCCTGGCCGTTGATCACGTAGCTGGCGGTGGTCACGGACACCTCGGCCAGGCGGGCGACATCGCTGAGTTTCACGGTGGGCGGAGTCCTTGTGGTCAATACTGCTGGGTGGGCCGGGCTTCAAAGCTTCACCCATTCTGGGGTAACGTGCCAACCCTTGATGAAACGATTCAGCAGGCGGCCTGTCTGACATTGGCCGTCGTAGAGGACCCGTACATGCTCGAATTGAATGCCGCGCACATCCAGATGCAGCAACGCGCACCGGACAAGCAGGCCGCGCTGCGCAACCTGGCCGACACGCTGGTCGCGGATGGCCTGGTGATGCCCGGCTATCTGGCGGGCATGCAGGCGCGCGAAGCGCAGGGCTCGACGTATCTCGGGCAGGGCATCGCGATTCCCCACGGTACGCCGGACACCCGCGACCAGGTGATCAGCACCGGGGTGCGCCTGATGCAGTTTCCCTCGGGCGTCGACTGGGGCAATGGCCAGCGCGTCTATCTCGCCATCGCCATTGCCGCGCGCTCCGACGAACACCTGCAACTGCTGCAGATGCTCACCCGCGCCCTCGGCGAGGGCGATCTCAGCGAGGCGCTGCGCGATGCGCCGGATGCCGAGGCGCTGGTCGCCCTGCTGCGCGGGGCACCGCAGGAGCTGGCGCTGGACAGCCAACTGGTCGGCCTGGGACTCGCCGCCGAGGATGCCGACGACCTGGCCTGGCAAGGCATTCGCCTGCTGAAGAAGGCCGGCTGCGGCGGTCCCGGATTCGCCGCCGGACTGCTGCGCGAGCCACCGCTGCCGCTCGGCGACGGCCTCTGGCTGCTGCACGGCGAGGAGGGCGTCAGCCTCCCCGGACTGGCTTTCGTCACCCCGGAAACTCCGCTGCAGCATGACGCCCAGCCGCTTGCCGGGCTGTTCTGCCTGGCCAGCCGCGGCGAGGCGCAGCGGCAGACCCTCGAGCGCCTGTGCGACCTGTTGATCGAGGGGCGCGGGCATGAATTCAGCCAGGCCACCTCCAGCCGCAGCGTGCTCGAAGCCCTTGGCGGCGAGCTGCCGGTGGACTGGCCGTCGCGGCGTATCGTCCTGGCCAACGCCCACGGCCTGCATGCGCGTCCGGCGAAGGTGCTCAGCGAACTGGCGCAGTCCTTCGATGGCGACGTGCGCGTGCGCCTGCCCGGCGATCCCGGCCGCGGCGTTTCGGCGAAAAGCCTGAGTCGCCTGCTGGCCCTCGGCGCGCGCCGTGGCCAGGCGCTGGAGTTCATCGCCGAGCCGTCGATCGCCGCCGATGCGCTGCCCGCCGTCGAGGCCGCGTTGCGTGCCGGGCTGGGCGAAGAGGTCGAGCCGCTGCCGGAAACGCCCGTCGCCCCGCCGCCCAGCATCGAGGCGCGGGTGTCGCTGGCGGCCGAAGTGTCGCCACCGCTGGCGCCGGCGGCTGGCGCACGCATCCAGGCGGTCGCCGCCGCACCGGGCATCGCCATCGGGCCGGCGCTGGTGCGCGTGCCGCTGAAGATGGATTTCCCGCAGCGCGGCCAGGGCCTGGCGGTCGAGCGTCAACGTCTGGCCCAGGCACTCGATGAGGTGGTGGCGCAGATCCAGGCGCTGGTGGAGCGCAGCAGCGAGGCCAGCATTCGCGAAATCTTCATCACCCACCAGGCGATGCTGCGTGACCCCGCCTTGCAGGAGGACGTTGGTGTGCGCCTCGACGAGGGCCTCAGCGCCGAGGCAGCCTGGATCGGCGAGATCGAAGCCACCGCGCAGCGCCAGGAAGCCCTGCACGACGCTCTGCTGGCGGAGCGCGCGGCGGACCTGCGCGACATCGGCCGGCGCGTGCTCGGCCACCTGCTCGGCGTCGAGGCGCCGGTCGAACCTGAACAACCCTACATCCTGGTGATGGACGAAGTGGCGCCTTCGGACGTCGCCAGCCTGGATCGCGACCGTGTCGCCGGTATCCTCACCGCGCGCGGCGGCGCCACCGCGCATTCGGCGATCATCGCCCGCGCGCTGGGCATTCCCGCGGTGGTCGGCGCCGGCGAGGCGGTGCTCGCGCTGGCGCCGAACACGCCGCTGCTGCTGGATGGCGAGCGCGGCACCCTGCGCGTGGCGCCGGATGCGCAGGCCGTGGAGATCGCCCGGCGCCAGCGCGAAGCCAGCCTCCAGCGCCAGGCCCGCGCCGACGCTGAGCGCCTGCAACCGGCGGTGACCTTGGACGGCCGCGCCGTGGAGGTCGCCGCCAACCTCGGC
This sequence comes from Pseudomonas sp. UBA6310, assembly GCF_002438225.1. Lineage (NCBI taxonomy): Bacteria > Pseudomonadati > Pseudomonadota > Gammaproteobacteria > Pseudomonadales > Pseudomonadaceae > Pseudomonas > Pseudomonas sp. UBA6310. Next base: position 92,651 of record NZ_DJTK01000035.1, read on the forward strand.
GACACCGCCGATACCGCCGCCGCGGTGGAGCAGGGCGCCGAAGGCGTCGGCCTGCTGCGCACCGAGCTGGTGTTCATGCAGCACGCCTCGGCGCCGGAACAGGCGAGCCAGGAGATCGAATACCGCCGCGCGCTGGATGCCCTCGACGGTCGCCCGCTGGTGGTGCGCACCCTCGACGTCGGCGGCGACAAGCCGCTGCCGTACTGGCCGCTGCCGGCGGAGGAAAACCCGTTCCTAGGCCTGCGCGGCATCCGCCTCAGCCTGCAACGCCCCGAGGTGCTGGAAACCCAGCTGCGCGCGCTGTTCGCCTCCGCCGAGGGTCGCCCGCTGCGGGTGATGTTCCCGATGGTCGGTTTCGTCGAAGAGTGGCGCGCGGCGCGTGACATGGCGCTGCGCCTGCGCGAGGAAATCCCGGTCGCCGATCTGCAACTGGGGATCATGGTCGAGGTGCCGTCGGCGGCGCTGCTGGCCCCGGTGCTGGCGCGCGAAGTCGACTTCTTCAGCATCGGCACCAACGATTTGACCCAATACGCGCTGGCCATCGACCGCGGCCACCCGACGCTGTCGGCGCAGGCCGACGGGCTGCATCCGGCCGTGCTGCGACTGATCCAGATGACCGTCGAGGCGGCGCATGCCCACGGCAAGTGGGTCGGCGTGTGCGGCGAGCTGGCCGGCGACACCCAAGCGGTGCCGGTGCTGGTCGGCCTGGGCGTCGACGAGCTGAGCGTCTCGGCGCGCTCCATCGCGCTGGTCAAGGCGCGGGTGCGCGAGCTGGACTTCGCCCGTAGCCAGCTCTTCGCCCAGCAGTCGCTGAATCTGGAAAGCGCCGCCGCCGTGCGCGCGCTGGTGGAGGAGCACTTCTGATGGCACGCGTACTGACGATCACCCTCAATCCGGCGCTCGATCTCAGCGTGCGCCTGGATCGCCTGCAGCCCGGCGCGGTGAACCGCAGCCTGGGCTTCGCCAGCCATGCCGCCGGCAAGGGCCTCAACGTCGCCCAGGTCCTCGCCGACCTCGGGCACAAGGTCAGCGTCGCCGGTTTTCTCGGCACGGCCAACGCGGCGGCCTTCGAGACGCTGTTCTCGCGGCGCGGCTTCGTCGACGCCTTCGTTCGCGTTCCGGGCGAAACGCGCAGCAACATCAAGCTGGCCGAGGCCGATGGGCGCGTCACCGACCTCAACGGGCCCGGTCCGCAGGTCGACGCCGCGCACCAGGCCGAACTGCTCGAAGAACTCGAACTGATCGCTGCCGGCCACGACGCCGTGGTGGTGGCCGGCAGCCTGCCGCAGGGCGTCACGCCCGAGTGGTTCGCCGCGTTGCTGCGCACCCTCGGCGCCCGTGGCGTGCCGCTGCTGCTGGACAGCAGCGGGCCCGCGCTGCGTGCCGGGCTGGCCGCCGCGCCCTGGATGATCAAGCCGAACGAGACCGAGCTGGCCGAGGCCTGCGGCGGTTCGGCGGATTCGTTGGACGACCTGCAGCGCGCCGCCCTGCGCCTGCGCGGGCAGGGCATCGAGCACGTGCTGCTGTCGCGCGGGGCCGAGGGGGTCTGCTGGATCGGCCCGGACATCGCCCTGCAGGCGCGCCCGCCGAAGGTCGAGGTGGTCAGCACCGTCGGCGCCGGCGATTCGCTGCTCGCCGGCACCCTGCATGGCCATCTCAGCGGCTGGCCGGCCGAACGCAGCCTGCGCCTGGCCACGGCGATCGCCGCGCAGGCGGTGACGCAGCTGGGCTTCGGCATCCATGACCGCGAGCAACTGGCGCGGCTGGAGCGCGAGGTGACGATCGAAGCGCTGGAGGCTCCGCAATGAGCATGCAGCAGACAGTGGCCGGGCAGTTCAGCCCGCCTACGCAACAGGAATCGAGGTACCCATGAATCTGCTGATCGTCACCGCCTGCCCGAACGGGCAGGTCACCAGCGTGCTCTGCGCCCGCTTGCTGGACGCCGCGGCGCAGCGCCTGGGCTGGACGACGCGCGTCGAAGTGCACGATCCGCGCGCCATCGGCTCGCCGCTGAGCGACGCCGACATCGCCGGCGCCGACCTGGTGGTGGTGGTGCGCACCGGCGAGCTGGCCCTGGGGCGCTTCGTCGGCAAGCGCGTGGTGCAGTCGACGCCCGCCGAGGCGCTGCAGAACCCGCGCGAGTTCCTCGAACGCGCCGCCGCCAGCGCCCAGGTGCTGGAGCAGGCAAGCGCCGCCGGGGTGAGTGCCGGGAAACCGCGCCTGGTGGCGGTCACCGCCTGCCCGACCGGCGTCGCCCACACCTTCATGGCCGCCGAAGCGCTGCAGCAGGCAGCCGGCCAGCTCGGCTACGCGCTGCAGGTGGAAACCCGGGGTTCGGTGGGCGCTCGCAACCTGCTGGACGAGGCGGCCATCGCCGCCGCCGACGTGGTGCTGCTGGCCACCGACATCGAAGTCGATACCGCCCGCTTCGCCGGCAAGAAGGTCTACCGCTGCGGCACCGGCGTCGCCCTCAAGCAGCCGCAGCAGACCCTCCAGCGCGCCCTCGCCGAAGGCAAGCCGCTCGCCGCCGCGGCAACCGACGGCGCCGCCGCCGGCAGCGAGCAGGGCAAGGCCGGGCCCTACAAGCACCTGCTTACCGGCGTGTCCTACATGCTGCCTATGGTGGTCGCCGGCGGCCTGCTGATCGCCCTGTCGTTCGTCTTCGGCATCGAGGCGTTCAAGCAGGAAGGCACGCTGCCCGCGGCGCTGATGCAGATCGGTGGCGATGCGGCGTTCAAATTGATGGTGCCGCTGCTGGCCGGTTACATCGCCTATTCGATTGCCGACCGTCCGGGCCTGGCGCCGGGGATGATTGGCGGGCTGCTGGCGAGCACCCTCGGTGCGGGTTTCATCGGCGGCATCGTCGCCGGTTTTCTCGCCGGCTATTCGGCCAAGGCCATCGCCCGCTGGGTCAGATTGCCGTCCAGCATCGAGGCGCTGAAGCCGATCCTGATCATTCCGCTGCTGGCCAGCCTGTTCACCGGCCTGGCGATGATCTACGTGGTCGGCAAACCGGTGGCCGGCATGCTCGCCGGGCTGACGGCGTTCCTCGACACCATGGGCACCTCCAACGCGGTGCTGCTCGGCCTGCTGCTCGGCGGGATGATGTGCGTCGACCTCGGCGGCCCGATCAACAAGGCGGCCTACGCGTTTTCGGTCGGCCTGCTGGCGTCGCAAAGCTACGCGCCGATGGCGGCAACCATGGCCGGCGGCATGGTGCCGCCGATCGGCATGGCCATCGCCACGCTGCTGGCGCGGCGCAAGTTCGCCCAGAGCGAGCGCGAGGCCGGCAAGGCCGCCGGCGTGCTCGGCATGTGCTTCATCTCCGAAGGGGCGATCCCGTTCGCCGCCAAGGACCCGCTGCGGGTGATCCCGGCCAGCGTCGCCGGTGGTGCGCTGACCGGGGCCTTGTCGATGGCGTTCGGCTGCAAGCTGATGGCGCCGCACGGCGGGCTGTTCGTCCTGCTGATCCCCAACGCGATCAACCACGCGCTGCTCTACCTGCTGGCGATCGTCGCCGGTAGCGTCCTGACCGGGGTGATCTACGCGCTGATCAAGCAGCCCGAACCGCAGGCGCTGGATGTTCAGGGCGAAGCGGCGTAGGGAGGAACGCCTTGCGCGCCGTCCGGTCGATCACGACGGGCGGTGCCAGGGCCGGAGGAGCGGCGATCAAGGCCGCATGAAGGCGTAGTCGCGTTCCTCGTCGAGGTTGTCGGCGAGGAACGTCAGTTCCTGCGCCAGGTCGGCGAGGCTGCGCGTCTGCTTGCTGCGCTCGACCACCGCGCTGAGCAGCGTGCGCAGCGCCATCGCCTCATCCAGGCCCGCCGTCCGGGCCAGCTCCAGTTCCCGTTCGAGGGCCTCTCGTGCCCATGCATATCCGCCCATGTCTTCTGCCTCTTGGAATGAGTGAGGGCTCATCTTCGAGGCCATCGGCGTTCGGCGGTTGATGCAGGTCAAACCGCTGCGCGGGATGCGGCGGGTGAATCCTGGCTCATCAGCGGGGTCGCTCGTCGTCCTTCCACGGTGCTTGCAGGTATCGGCTGCGGTTGAAGGTTTCCAGCCACTCGGGGCAGAACACCACCAGCGCGGTGACCGCCGTTCCGTTGATGAACGCCTCGGGGAACATGATCAGCCACAGATAACCGGCGAAGTCGTCCAGCCAGGGCGGCATCGGGAACAGCCCGTCGACCCAGAGCACGCCGAGCGCGGCGAGCATGCACAGCAGCGCGGCCAGCGCCGCGGGAAAGAACCCGGAGAAGAAGATGTAGACGAACAGGTTGCGTGGTTGCGCGCGTTCCACGCGCAACGCGCAGAGTTCGGTGACCAGCACCGGCAGCGCCACCAGCAGGACGCCGTTCATGCCCAGTGCCGCCAGGTCCTGGCGCCCCATCGCGACCAGCGCGAGCTGGGCGACCAGGCCGCAGAGCAGCGCCAGCGGCCAGTCCAGCAGCAGGGTCACCGCGGTCATGCCGAGAAAATGGAAGGACAGCCCTGAGTCGAAATCGCGTCGCACCAGCCAGAGCAGGAACAGTCCGAGCGCGGTGCCGAACAGCAGATGCTGGCGCCGGGCATCGCTGAACAGTTCCAGCCACGGCGCCCGCCACGTCGCCCAGGCGATGACCGGCGCATAGATCGCCCATCCCAGCAGCGTGCTCTCCGGCGACAGCAGCGCCGCGCCGATCATGGCGTGAGCCGCTGCAGCGCCGCGCTCAACTGCCCCGCGTCGGTGAACGACTGGCGGCTCAGCAGCCGCCGGCCATCGAGCTGCAACCAGAGCACGGCATCGGCCGCAGGCTCGTAGCGCGGGACGATACGCGCCTCGCGGTCCAGCAGCACGCGGTAGGGGTAGTCGCGCATGGCCGGCACGGCGAACAGCTTCGCGACCAGCGAGGGCATGCGGCTGATATCGGCGAGGAACACTGCCCGGCGCTGCTCCAGGTAGCCCTTGGGTTTATCCGCCAACGCTGCTTCGACCAGCTTGGCGCCGGCCATGTCACGGGCCACCAGCAGCACCCGCAGGTCATCGGCGAGGGTATAGGGCTGCTCGTACTGATCGAGCAGCGTCCAGGGCGCCAGTGGCTGCGTTTCCTCGGCGGCCTGCAGCAGGGCGGGAAAGAGTGCGGCGCAGAGCAGAATCCAGACTTTCATGGGTGATGTCCTTGCATGGAGTAAACCTCGATATCGTCGCGCCGTTCCCAGTCTTCCTGCGCCTGCCAGAACGCCAGCGCCTGGGGCGCATCGCGCAGGACGAAGACATGGCTCTTGTGGATGCCCAGGCGCGCCAGGCGGGCGAGCGTCTCATCGAGCAGCGCTCTCGCCAGCCCGCGACCGCGGTACGCCTCGTCCACCACCAGGTGCTGGAGGTAGCCACGGCGGCCGTCGTGCCCGGCCATCAGGCAGGCCACCGGTCGCCCTTGCGCTTCGACCAGCAGACTCAGGCCGGGGTTGCGTGCAAGGTAATCGGTGAACGGTTGCAGCGCGTCCTCGGGGCGAATCCGTATGCCCGGCGTGCGCTGCCACAGCGAAAGCAGCGCCGGGTGATCGGAAGGGACGGCGGAACGAGGTTTCATGGGGGCTCCAGGACTTTTCGCGATGGTCGGGAGGCCGGCTCATCGGGTGGGCGTGGGGCGCCAGTTTACTGTGTTGGCGCGCGCGCCACTGCGACCACCGGCCGCTGCTTTTGCCGGCGCAGTCGATTAGAGTCGCCTTCCTTCTGGCAGTCCCGTTGTCGCCATGCGTTCGTTGTTGTTGTGCTTCATCCTGTTGTCCGGCCTGTGTTACACCCTTTCATCGATCGCCGCGGAAGGTCCTTACGGCAAGGTCCGCCTGGACGAGATCATCAGCATCTACGATGGCGATACCTTTCGCGCGACCATCCGTGACTGGCCCGCCGTGATCGGCCACCGGGTGCCGGTGCGCATCGCCGGTATCGATACCCCGGAGCTGCGCGACAAGCGTCCCGCCGTGCGCGCGCTGGCGCTCCGGGCCAAGCAGTTCAGCGTGCAAAGGCTGCGCGCGGCGCGCTACGTCGAGTTGCGCAACATCCGCCGCGACAAGTATTTCCGCCTGCTCGGCGATGTCTGGGTCGACGGCAACGACCTGGGCGCGATGCTGATTCGCGCCGGCCTGGCGAAACCCTACGATGGCGGCACCAAGAGCGTCTGGTGACGCCCTGACCCATGGAGCGCATGACGATGCGTGAACGCAGCCCGCTGCACACCCTGCTCGCCGCGGTTCCCCAGCAGGGGTGCGTGCGCTGGATCGGCGTGCGCCCGGCGTCGCGCGGCGAGGTTCTGCAGCCGGACGTCGTCGAGGCGCGGCGCGATGCCGGCCTGACCGGCGACCACGCGCGCCCGGGCCCGCGCAATGCACGGCAGGTCACCTTCATCCAGTGGGAGCATCTGGCGGTGATCGCCAGCCTCATCGGGCGCGATATCGCGCCGGCGGAGCTTCGGCGCAACATCGCGGTGAGCGGGATCAACCTGTTCAGTCTGAAGAGCCGCCGCTTCCGCATCGGCGAAGCGGTTTTCGAGACCACCGGCTGGTGCCAGCCGTGCGCGCGTCTGGAGGAGAACCTCGGGCCCGGCACCTTTCAGGCGGTGCGCGGCCACGGCGGCATCACCGCGCGGGTGCTGCACAGCGGCATCATTCGTCTGGGTGACACGCTGATCGTCGAGCCGTTGCAGGAAGCGCAGCTAGACTGAAGGCGAACCCGAGCGAGGCCGGCAGCATGTCCAAGCGATTGAGCGACGAAGACCAGCGCCGCGTAGACGAATACCTGAGTGCGCCGCAGCATCGCGTCGAGCGCAAGCCGTTCCGGCCGTGGTTGCTGCTGGCTGTGGTACTGATCAGCGTGATCGGCATGGGCCTGATCAGTCGCCTGCTCAGTCTGCTGGTGCTCTAGGAGGGGCGTTGCGAACGAACGGTGGGGTTGCCCGGTGTGGGCGTTTCATCGTTCGAGAGGTGCGGAGAAGAAAATGGTGGGTCGTGTAGGATTCG